>JBJTOV010000154.1:0-9254 GCA_046074745.1 Planctomycetota bacterium
GCAGGTGCGCCGGCTGCGCATCCAGCCCGACGGCGCGGGCGCGCCGATCGCGCTCGAACTGCAGAAGCCGATCCGCATCCTCGCCGACGCGACCAGCAACGCGCTTCTCATCTCGTCGACGCCGCACAATGTGGCCGCGCTCGAGGAGGCCGCGCGCCTGTTCGACACGCTGCCCGTCACCGACGCGGCCACGGTGCGGGTCTTCCCGCTCGAGAACATCCAGGCCACGCAGTTCATGCGCATCGTGCGCGAGCTGTTCGCGCAGGGCAAGCAGATCGGCGCGCTCACCGGCACGCAGGTGAAGGCCGTGGCCGAGAGCGCCACGGGCGAGGCGCTGGCGCAGGACATCGCGATCTCGGTCGACGACCGCACGAACACCGTGGTCGTCGCGGGCAAGGAGGAGGCGGTCGCGCTGGTCGAGGTGCTGCGCGAGCGGCTCGACTCGCAGACGGCCGTCGGATGGATCGAGCCGCGCATCGTGAGGCTGCAGTGGGCCGATGCGCGCGAGGTCGCCGACACGCTGCGCGCGGTGCTCGTCGAGGGTTCGACGAAGCTGCCCGAGAGCGCGCCGCTCCAGAAGCAGGTGGGCCGCATCCGCATGGCGCGGCAGGACGCGGCGGGCCAGGCGCAGGGCGCGATCGAGAGCGATGTGTTCGTGCCGTTCACGCAGCTCGTGGTCCGCCCCGACCTCGCCACGAACTCGCTCGTCCTCGTCGGAAGCACGCAGAACCTCGAGATCGTGGGCGAGCTCGTGCGCCAGCTCGACACCGAGGCGGCCGCGCCCGGCTCGCTCGTGCGCATCTATCCGCTCGAGAACGCGAGCGCGTCGCGCGTGGGCCCGCAGCTCGTCACGCTGTTCGAGCAGCAGTTCGCCGCGAAGACGATCCGCGCCGAGGACCGCGTGCGCGTCATCCCCGACGAGCGCCTGAACTCGCTCGTCGTCTCGACGAGCCCGCGCAGCTTCGCGGTGATCGAGGAGCTCCTCAAGTCGCTCGACCGCAAGGTCGCCCCCGAGTTCCGCGAGATCCGCACGCTCGATGTGAAGAACGCGAGCGCGCCGCGCCTGGCCGCGATCCTGACCCGCATGATGGACGCGCGCGTCGAGCGCCTGCGCAAGTCGAGCCCCGAGACCGCCGACCTCGAGCGCGCGGTGGTCACCGCCGACGAGCGCACCAACCAGCTCATCGTGGCCGCGGGCGCCGATGCGTTCGATGTGCTTCGCTCGCTCGTCGCCGACCTCGACAGCGAGCGGCTGATGGAGGAGTCGTCGGTCGAGGTCGTGCCCGTCCGCAAGACGAACATGGACCGCCTGGCCGCGGCGATCGGCCAGATCCTCGACCGCCGCTACGCCGAGCTCTCGCCCGAGGTCGCGAAGCGCGTGAAGCCGCTGGTGATCGCCGATCCGCGCACCTCGAGCCTGCTCGTCGCGGGCGGCCCCGAGGACGCGGCGATCGTGCGCCAGGTCGTGGCCAAGCTCGACGAGATCCCGTCGAACCCCGCGATCGGCGTGCATGTGCTGCCGCTGGCCGCCGCGCGCGCCGAGGTGATCGCGCCGCGCCTGCAGCAGCTGATGCGCGACCGCGCCAACTCGCTCGGCACCGACGAGACGCCCGCCGACGCGGTGTCGATCGCGGCCGACATCGCCTCGAACTCGCTGATCGTCGCGTCGAGCGAGGAGAACCTCGAGGTCGTGAAGGGGCTGGTCGAGCTGCTCGCGCGCGCCGCGAAGGAGCAGCTCACCGACCGTCCGTTCGAGATCATCGTGCTCGCGAAGTCGACCGCCGCCGACATGGCGCGCATGCTCGACGACATGTATGTGGCCGAGGAGAACCGCCGCCGCGGCGAGAACACCGTGCAGGTGTCGGCCGACCAGCGCATCAACGCGATCGTGGCGAGCGGCCCCGAGGCCGATGTCGCCGCGATCCGCCGTCTGGTGGCGCAGCTCGACGGCGCGAGGCCGAGCACGGTGGTCGAGATCAAGTACATCCCGCTCCAGGGCGCGAATGTGCAGGAGACCGTGGGGCTGATCCAGAGCGTGCTGTCGGGCAACACCCTCGGCGGCCGCAACACGCAGCAGGCCACGGTGCTCAAGTACCTGCGCGAGATCGACGGCACCGACGGCACCGAGGTCGAGATGGAGATCTCGGCCGCCACGCGCGCGTCGATCTCGCTCACGCCCGATGTGCGCACGAACACCGTGATCGTGCGCGCGCCGCGCGACTCGATGGCGCTCATCGAGAAGATGATCAAGGACCTCGACGGCTCGACGAGCGGCTCGCAGAACATCCGAATCTTCAAGCTGGTGAACGCCGACGCGAGCGCGATGGCGCGCATCCTGAAGGAGCTCTTCAACCTGCGCCAGTCGGGCAACCTGTATGTGCTGAAGCCGCGCGAGGCGGGCGAGGCCGCGCCGGGCGCGGAAGGCGCGCCGTCGCCGTCCGAAGGCACGCTCGGCTCCGACCTCACGCTCGTGCCCGACGACCGCCAGCAGCTCTCGATCACCGTCGACGACCGCACCAACTCGCTGCTCGTGTCGGGCACGCCGAACTACCTCGAGCTCGTGGGCAAGGTGGTCGACGAGCTCGACGCGCAGGAGGCGAACACGCGCGAGACGGGCGTGTACAAGCTGAAGAACGCGACCGCCACCGAGGTGGCGCGCGTGGTGAACGAGTTCGTCAGCGAGGACCAGCGCAAGATCCTGCAGACGCTTTCCGCCGAGGAACTGCCCAGCGCGTCGCGCCTTCTCGAGGGCGAGGTCACGGTCGTGGGCGACCAGAAGTCGAACACGGTGCTCGTGACCGCGAGCCCGCGCTACCTCGAGAAGGTGAAGGCGATCATCGAGGAGCTCGATGTCGATCCGCCGCAGGTGCTGATCCAGGTGCTGCTCGCCGAGGTGTCGCTCGACTCGACCGAGTCGCTCGGCGTCGAGTTCGGCCGCGGCACCGTGGGCGATGTCGGCGTGGCCGCGGGCATGGGCAACCTGCCCGGGATCGGCAGCCGCTCGGGCACGCAGCTGCTCGGCTCGCTGTTCACCAACTCGGGCACGCCCAATGTGGCGATCGGCGCCGAGGACTTCGAGCTCCTCATCAACGCGCTCGCGTCGCAGAGCCGCGTGCAGGTGCTGTCGAACCCGAGCGTGATGGTCGAGAACAACTCGGAGGGCTTCCTGCAGGTCGGCGAGACGATCCGCCTGCCGTCGGGCGTGAGCTTCTCGAGCGCGGGACAGCAGTCGAGCGTGACGCCCGAGGACATCGGCATCCTGCTCAAGGTCACGCCGTCGATCAACCCCGAGGGCTTCGTGCGCATGGAGATCGAGCCCGAGATCTCGCGCCTGTCGCTGCAGACCACGCAGATCTCGGAGAACTTCAACTCGCCCGTGGTGACGCGCCGCCGCGCCACCACCACGGTGACCGTGAAGGACGGGCAGACCGTCGTGATCGGCGGACTGATCAGCGACCGCTTCGAGCGCGTCGACAAGAAGGTGCCGCTGCTCGGCGACATCCCGATCCTCGGGGCCGCGTTCCGCCAGTACAAGGAGAACACCTCGAAGACCGAGCTTCTGATCGTGCTCACGCCGCATGTGGTGCGCTCGCCCGCCGCGGGCGGCGTGGAGCGCGCGAAGGAGCTCGCTGAGGAGCAGCTCAGGAAGCTCAACCTGCCGCCCGCGCTGATCGACCAGATCCGCAAGGGCGAGCTCGACGGAACCGGATCGCGGATCGACGATGGACGGCGCACGGGCGTCGAGCCCGCGCGGCCCGACGAGAGCGCGCGGGAAGGGACCCGGCCGTGATGCGCGGCGTCGCCGCGGCGATCGCCGCAACCGCCGCGCTCTGCGCGTGCGAGACCACCGTGACCACGGCCGACGGCACGCCGCCCGCTCCGAAGCCGACCGCGCCCACGGCGGCGCCCGCGGGCGCGATGCCGAACGCGATCGCGATCACCTTCGCGCCGAAGCCCGCCGACACCAACGGCAACCTGCTGCCCGATTCGCTGCAGGTGACGGCGTATCTCTTCTCGCGCCCGCATCCGACGCCGATCTTCCACGATGGCGAATTCCACTTCGCGATCTTCCGCGCGGGCGAGGCGGGCAGCGCCGAGCGCCCGGGCGCGGAGCCGCTGCGCGCGTGGACCATGTCGCGCGAGGGCGTGCGGTTCGCACGCTCGATGGCGCTCGCGGGCCCGTGCCACGAGTTCACGCTGTCGCTCCTGGCCAACGGAGGCACCGACGACCTTCCGGTCGAAAGCGTGGATCTGGTCTCGTGGTTCGTGACTGCCGAGGGCGAGCAGGTCTGGATGCGTGGCGTGCGCGGCGTACAGTTCGCGAAGCCGCAGCGCTGAGCGGCGGTGTCGCGCGAAGGGTCACATCGCGGGGCCACATCGCAGTGCCACATCGCAGGGCCACATCGCAGGGCCACATCGAAGCGCCACATCGAAGCGCTCGCCCGCCAAAAAGGCACGAAGGGCCGCGTCATGCGGCCCTTCGCGAAGAGCTGGGGATCCTAGATTCGAACTAGGACAAAGTGAACCAGAATCACTTGTGCTACCGTTACACCAATCCCCAAAGGTGTCGCGGCATCCTATCCGCGATGCCGCAATCTTCAAGTCGGCAACACGCGGGCGCGCCCTGAAGGGTTCGCGGATTTCCGCGTCCGCCCGCGATTATCGCGCCGTGGCGGCGGCAAGACCCGCAGCCGCGGCGGGGGCCTGCGCGGGCAGGAAGCGCTCGGCGATCTGGATCGCGTTCAGCGCTGCGCCCTTCCGGATCTGGTCGCCGCACACGAAGAGCGCCGCGCCGCGGGCGCCCGGCACGCTCGGATCCATGCGGATGCGCCCGACGAGCACATCGTCGCCGCCCGCCGCATCGAGCGGCTCGGGGAAGCGGTTGCCCGCGCGGTCGTCGACCACGCGCACGCCAGGCGCGCGCGAGAGCAGGGCGCGCAGTTCGTCCTCCGAGGTCGCGCGCGCGAACTCGAGATGCAGCGCCTCGGCGTGGGCGCGCAGCGTGGGCACGCGTACGCAGGTCGCGCTCACGCGCACCGCGTCCGACTCCCACATGCGCCGCGTTTCGGTGAGCAGCTTGCGCTCCTCCTCGTTGTAGCCGTCGGCCCCGACGGCCGAGTTGTGGCTGAACACATTGAAGAGGTACTGGCGGCCGAAGATCGTGGTGTCGAGCGGCGCGCCCGTCGCGAACGCGCGCGCCTGCGACTCGAGCTCGGCCATCGCCGCCGCGCCCGCGCCCGACGCGGCCTGGTAGGTCGCAGCCACCATGCGCTCGACGCCGATCGCGCGGTGGAGCGGCGTGACCGCGACGAGCGCGATGATCGTCGAGCAGTTCGGGTTGGCGACGATTCCCGGCCCGCGCACCGCCTCGAGCGCGTGCGGATTCACCTCGGGCACGACCAAGGGACACGCGGGATCGGCGCGAAACGCGCTCGAGTTGTCGACGACCAGCGAGCCCGCGTCGCGGAAGCGGGGCGCCCACTCCTTCGAGATGCCCTTGCCCGCCGAGAACAGCGCGAGATGCACGCCCTCGATGGCGGCGCCCGAGCCGAGCGCCTCGACCACGACCTCGCCTCCGCGGAACGGAACGCGCATGCCCGCCGAGCGCGGCGACGCGAACAGCCGCAGTGCGCGCATCGGGAAACGGCGCTCCTCGAGGATCGCGAGCATCTCGCGCCCGACGGCGCCCGTGGCTCCGACGATCGCGACGACAGGATCGTGTGGCAGGTGCATCATGCGGCGGGAGCATATCGCGGACGCGCGGCGATGCCTATCCTGCGCCTCATGACGACCGCCACCACCGCGGCACCGAAGCACGGTTCCGACACGCTCACCGAGGGCGTGCGCGTCACCGTGCGCCCCGAGTACATGCCGCTGCAGTCGTCGGTGCGCGAGGGACGCTTCCTCTTCTCGTATCACATCCGGATGGTCAACACGGGCGCCGAGCGCATGCGCCTCGCGTCGCGCTTCTGGCGCATCGTCGACGCCGACGGCGAGCAGCGCGTGACCGAGGGCCCGGGCGTGGTCGGCCAGCACCCCGAGCTCGGCCCAGGCGACAGCTTCGAGTACTCGAGCTTCTGTCCGCTCGGCACGCCGTGGGGCACCATGGAAGGCCACTTCGTGTTCGAGCGCGCGGGCAAGCCGTTCGCCGTGCAGGTTGGGCGGTTCTTTCTCGTGTCGTAGGACGCGGCGGCGGCGTCTACGCGTCGCCATCACGCGTGGCAATCACGCCCGAAACCGCGCCTCGCCATCCCGCCGCGCCAGATCGACGCATCCCCGAATGCGCGGCGATTCCGCGAACCGCCTCAGCGGAACGCCAGCGACCGCGGCCAATGCACCAGGTTCGCGTGGTCCTTCACGCGCTCGAGCGTGGCCTCGGCCACCTTGTTGGCGCGCTCGCAGCCGGCCTTCAGGATCTCGAGCACCAGGTCGTCGCGCCCCTCGTACTTCGCGCGGCGCTCGCGCATCGGCGCAAGCAGCGCGTTGATCGCCGCGGCGACCTCGAGCTTCACATGGCCGTCGCCGATGTTGTCGCCCTTCGCGTACTTCTCCTCGAGCTCGGCCACGCGCGCCTTGTCGGCGATGAAGGTGCGCACATACTGGAACAGCACATTGTTCACATCGCCGGGCTCGGTCGGGCTCTGACGGCCCGTGAAGATCTTCTTCACCTTCTTCTCGACCTCCTTCGGGTCGTCGGCGATGAAGATCGCGTTGTTCAGCGACTTCGACATCTTGTGGACGCCGTCGACGCCCATCAGGCGGCCCACCTCGCCCACCTCGGCGCGGGGCACGGGAAACACGCCGCCGAGCTTCGGATGGTCGTCGTCCTCGGCGTGCTCGTCGACCTTGCAGAAGATCTGGTTGAAGCGGCGCGCCACCTCGCGCGTGAGCTCGAGGTGCGGCACCTGGTCCTCGCCCACGGGCACGCCGACGGGGCGGAACGCCAGGATGTCGGCGGTCTGGCCGACGGCGTACAGCGGGAAGCCGAAGGAATAGGTCTCGCCAAGCCCCTTCAGCTCGATCTCGGTCTTGAGCGTCGGGTTGCGCATCACGCGGTTGAAGGGAAGCAGCATCGCGAACAGGAAGGTGAGCTCGGCGATCGCCGGGATCTCGCTCTGCAGGAAGATCGTGGTCTTCTCGGGGTCGATGCCCATCGCGAGGTAGTCGCGCACGATCGCGATCGAGTCGCGCTTGATGTCCTCGCTCTTCGCAAGCCGCGTGGTGTACGCGTGCATGTTCGCGATGATGAAGTAGCAGTCGTGGGTGTGCTGCAGCTCCACGCGGCGCTTCACGCTGCCTACCCAGTGCCCGAGGTGCAGCTGGCCCGTGGGCGTGTCGCCCGTCAGGATGCGTGGCTTGCCTGCGATCGCGTCGGCGGTGCTCATGGGGACGGGAAGATACGGCAAGCGCGGCGCACGGGGTTCGGCCCGCGTCCGTCAGGCCATCGCGAGCCCGACATTGGCCGCGTTGAACAGGCCGTGCGCGACCGCGGGGGCCAGGATTCCGCCCGTCCGTTCGCGCAGGATGCCGAAGGCGATGCCGAGGAGCGTGAGCATCGCCATCGCGGTGATGCGGCCCTCGGGCGCGATCACCGACCAGTGGACCGCCGCGAAGAGAACCGCGGTCGCGACCACCGACGCGAGCGCAGGCAGCCCCGCGCGGCGCATGGCGGGCTGCATCAGGCCGCGCCACGCGGCCTCCTCGGCGAGCGGCACGAGCAGGGCGGTCTGCGCCAGCGTGAGCGCGGTGAAGAGCGCGTCGTTCTTCGCGCGCAGGATGCCGAGCGTCTCGTGCGAGACATCGGGCGCGGGCGGCATGCCGAGCGCCTGCAGGGCGAGCTGCAGCGCCATCGCCGCCGCGACCACGATGGGCGCGGCGAGCGCGATGCCGAGCACGCCTTCGGCAAGGGCGCGGCGCGCACGCGCGCGTGGACGCGGCGCGGCCACGAACAGCGCCGACGCGATCAGCGGCAGCACGATCGCCACCTGCACCGCGTTCGCGCACGAGCCGCGCACGAGGCGCGACCACGCTTCGTCGGAAACGCCGAACGCGGCGCACAGGCTGGCGCCCGCGGTCACGCCGAGCATGCCCGCGACGAGGAAGCCAAGCATGGCGAGCGCGCCGAGCGCCGGGTCGCGCGGCAGGCGGCCCGCGGGTTCCTGCGCGGGCCGCAGCAGTCGGAAGCGCCAGACCGCCGCGGTCGCGGCCAGCGCCGAGACGGCGACCGCCGCGACCTGCCACGCGGGCAGCGCCGCGGTTTCCGCGGGCGCGGCCGGATCGGCCTGAAGCAGCATGGCGATCGCGTCGATCATGGCGCACAGGGTACGATCCGCGGCCCTGCGCCGCGACGCGCTTTCGCATGACTCCCGTTCTGAAGGACATCCTCGCCCGCAAGGCCATCGAGGTGGAGCGCGCCCGCGCGGCCGTGCCGGTCGAGGTGCTGAAGGAACGCATCGCCGAGCTCGGGCGCCCGCGCAACTTCTTCCAGGCCGTGGTCGACCGCCGCCACCCGAACGCGACGCATGTGATCGCCGAGGTGAAGCGCATGAGCCCCTCGGCGGGCGTGATCCGCGAGGACTTCGACCCCGTCGCGATCGCCAAGGCCTACGCCGCGAACGGCGCCGCCGCCATCTCGTGCCTGACCGACGCCGACTTCTTCGGCGGCAAGCTCGAGTACATCCACGCGATCCGCGACGAGGTGCCGCTGCCGGTCCTGCGCAAGGACTTCATCGTCGACATCTACCAGGTGTGGGAGTCGCGCGCGGCGGGGGCCGACGCGATCCTGCTGATCGCCGAGGCGCTGCCCGAGCGCGATGTGATCGACTTCCAGATCCTCGCCACCGAGCTCGGGATGACCACGCTGCTCGAGGTGCATGATGTCGAGCACCTGCTGCGCTCGGTGAATGTCGTCGGCTTCCCGCACCCGAGCTACTCGCTGCTCGGAATCAACAACCGCGACCTGCGCACGATGAAGACCTCGCTCGAGCACTCGATGCGTCTCGCCGAGCTGCTCGAGGACACGAGCGTGCTCGTGAGCGAGTCGGGCATCCGCACGCCCGACGACCTCGCGCGCCTGCGCGCGCACGGCATCCACATCGTGCTCGTCGGCGAGCACCTGATGCGCCAGCCCGACCCGGGCCTCGCCCTGCGCGAGCTCCTGCACGGCAGCTGACGGCGGGCGCGCCCGTCCCGCGAAAACCTCGGGTGCCCGCACCCTTCAGGGTGCGGAGCGCTGGGCGTGGGAGTCTGTCGAC
>JBJTOV010000155.1:0-5563 GCA_046074745.1 Planctomycetota bacterium
CGGGTTCCGATGAGGCTACTGAGACTCTTGCCAGACTACGGTGGTGCATGCGATTACGACTGGCTCTCGAGCGCTCTCTGTGTCCATGAGCCCGCTAGAGGCACGAGGGAAATATAGCCATAGAGCGTCATCCGCGCAGGCGCATGAAGGATTCGGCGGGAATCAACGCAAAGTACCCGCGACCGAGGGGGTTCGAGTGCCGAATTCCCGTGGTTCGGCGGCAACGCGGCGGGGTTTGCGGGTTGCAGCATGGGGGCACGCGGGAACGCTCGCATCGATGGGGTCCGATGGTGCCTGGGACCGATGGTGCCTGGCACGTGCCGTGCAGTGCCGTGCACCGCGTGGCATGTGTCAGGCGTAGAGATGAATCGGTGGTGGCATCAGGCTTGCGGCGCGCGTACGACGCTCCCGCGGCTCGAAACTCGCATTGCGGGCGCTCGAAGCGCACACGGTAGCGCGCACACGGCAGATGCACGGCACGTGCCGAGTGGTGCCAGGCAGTGCACGGCACGTGCCAGGCACCCGCGGGGAAGAGGGCGACGCCCACGGGTGTACCCACCGCGCGCCCGGTTCCGTCAGTGCGGGCCCCAATTCGACAGCACGATCGCCAGGTCCGCGCCGTTCACAAGCTGGTCGCGGTTGATGTCGGCGATGCCGATGCCTGGGCCCCAGTCGGAGAGCAGCATCGCAAGGTCGGCGCCGTTCGTCTGGTCGTCGAGGTTGAGGTCGCCGCGTTCGCGCTCGCAGGAGTCGGGCACGCCGTCGCTGTCCCAGTCCGCGCTTCCGTACGCGATTTCGGCGCCATCGATCACGCCGTCGGCGTCGCAGTCGGGGATCTCGCACGGCCCGCCCACGCAGAACTGCGTGCGCCGCTCAGGAAACGAACCGTCGGTCCCGTCGCGATAGGTGATCTTCGCGTACAGGATGGCGCCCGCGTCGGCGTCGGACGGCGACAGCACGAAGCTGCCGACCTGCACGCGGAGGTCCTTGCCGGCGTCGTTCTGGCCGTTCTGCAGCGACACGATGATCGCGGGGCCACTGAGGTAGTTGCCGAAGGGGATCTGCGCCACATGCCAGCTCGCGGCGCCCCAGGTCTGGTCGGCGAAGGTGGCGTTTCCCGACGCGAATCCCGTTCCGCCGCCGAGCATCAGGTACGAGTCCATCGCGTCGGGCGTGAGGACGAAGTTCGGATCCCAGCTGCCGACCAGCGTCGAGTCGATGCCCTGCGTGAGCGCATCGCGATGGTGGAAGACGGGCGCACCCTCGGCGAGCGTGAGGTCCCGCACGACCGTGAGCCGGTCGAGCGGATCGTCGAAGGTCGCGAAGACATCGATCCGCACGAGTCCGTCGCGGTCGATGCGTTCGGTGGTCCAGCCCGTGAAATCGGCGCGCGCGATCGAGGCAGCTGCAACCGTCAGGACGGCGGCGATGGTCGGGGGGTACGCACGGGGCATGGGATGCATGCTACGAAGTTGGACGCGGAATTCAGTGCGCTATCCGACAGGATTCTCGATCGGATGCTGCGCGACCGCGCGGGGCTGCTTCAGCGCCCTGCTAGCGCTGGAAGTCGTAGATCGCGCCCAGCGCGAGGATGCGTGTGAGTTCGTCGAGCGCGTCGCGCGACTCGCGCAAGAGGTGCGGGTCGGCCAAGTCCACGGGCCGCAGTTCCTCGCGATAGTGGCGCACGACCCAGGCGCGGAGCTCCGCAAGTTTGGCGCCGTCGACGAGCGCGGAGCGGTTCATCGTCTCGAGGTCCGCCGCGGTGACCGGCACGCGCAGGCGCAGGCACGCAGGGCCGCCGCCGTTGCGCATGCTTTCGCGAACATCCATGAACACCGCGCGGGCGAGCGGAACCGCGGGGTCGGCGACCAGGCGGTCGATCGCCGCCTTCACGCGCGGGTTCTCGCCGCATTCGAGCGGCGCGACGAGCGCCATCGTTCCGTCGGGAAGCGTGAGGAGCTGGCTGTTGAACAGGTAGGTCTTGACCGCGTCCTCGAGCGTGACTTCGGCGGCGGAGACTTCGGCGATCACGAGCGACTCGCCCACGGTGTTGCGCAGCATCGCGTGCGTGCCCTCGCGGTCCTCGAAGGCGAGCTCGTGGCAGAGAAGCAGGTTGCCGTTGCCGACCGCGATCACATCGTTGTGGAAGACGCCCGCATCGATCGCGCCGGCGTTCTGCTGGGCGAACACGCAGCGCGCGCGGGAGAGCAGCGACAGATCGGCCACGCGCTCGCTGGCGCTGCGGGTCTGGCGCGCGGGAAACCGCGCAGGCCTGCGCGCGGCGTCGGCGCTTGCGCCATAGACGAAGAAGTGCACGCCGGCGGACTCGCCGCCGCTCGTTGCGCCCGCCGTCAGACGCGTGTGGTTCGCGGCACCTTCGTCGCCGAAGTCCTCGCGGGTATCCGCGGGCAGCGCGTCGTGCACCTCGAAGCGCGCGCGGTCGGGGAACACCGCGCGCAGCGCGCGGGCGGTGACGGCCGGCTCGATGGCGCGGTGCGGCATCTCCCGCAGGTTCGCGACGACGAGGTGCGTTCGGCCGTCACCTGCATCGGCCGCGGGCACGACGGTGGCGGCGTTCGCGGTCCACATCGCGCTTGCGCTCGAGGCGCGGGCGAGGAGCACGGGGTCGTCCTTGGCGGCCTTCGCCAGCACCTCCGCGTCGCTTCCCGAGAGCCCGTGCGCGCGCAGCGTGGGCAGATGCGGCCGCTCATGCGGCGGCAGCACGCCCTGCACGATGCCGAGCGCGGCCACCGCCTGCATCTTGTCGAGGCCCTGCAGCGCGGCGCGGCGCGGCGCGCTGGCCGCGCCCTGGTTGCGCGCGCTCGCGACATTGCCGTAGGAAAGGCCCGCATAGTTGTGGGACGGGCCCACGAGACCGTCGAGGTTGAGCTCGGGCATGGATGCTCTCGGGGTCGGGTTCACCAGCGCTCGGCGGCGGACTGCGGCGCGAGCGGCCACGGCTGCGTCGAGCGGCCGTTGACGGTGGTGCCGCCGTGGATCGTGTTCGGAATCAGGTTCGCGATGAAGTCGTGCGGGAAGCACGGCGACGGCTCGGTCAGCGTGTCGAGGCGCCGCGTGTCCTCGGCCGAGAGCCGAAGCGCGCATGCCGCGAGGTTGTCGTCGAGCTGCGCGAGCGTGCGTGCGCCGAGGATCGTGCTGGTCACGCCCGCGCGGTCCATCACCCAGCGCAGCGCGACCTGTGCGGGTGTGGCGCCGTGTGCGGCGGCGATCTCGCGCAGCGCGTCGAGCAGCACGAAGGTCTGCTCGGTGAGGTACTTCGAATCGCTGCGCACGCGCGTGGTGCCGTCGTCCTTCGGGCGGTTCTCGCGGGTGAACTTTCCCGTCAGCACGCCCCCGCGCAGCGGGCTCCATGGCGTGACGCCGAGGCCGCACTTGCGCGCCATCGGCATCAGGTCGTGCTCGACGGTGCGCTGCAGCAGCGAGTACTCGATCTGGATCGCGATCGGCTGCGTCCAGCCGCGGAACACCGACTCGTACAGCGCCTGCACGCACACCCACGCGGGATGGTCGCTCAGGCCCGCATAGCGGATCTTGCCCTGCCGGACCAGGATGTCGAGCGAGTGCATCGTCTCGTCGATCGGCGTGTGCACATCCTGGAAATGGCACCAGAGGAGGTCGATGTAGTCGGTCTTCAGGCGGCGCAGCGAGTGCTCGACCGCGTTCACCATCGACTTGCGCCCCGAGCCGCCGCCGTTCGGGTCGCCGGGCCACATGTTGCCGCCGAACTTGGTGGCGATGACCGCGCGGTCGCGGTGGCCCTTGCCGGGGCCGCTCGCGAAGTAGTCGCCAAGGATGACCTCGTTGTGGCCCTTCGTGTAGATGTTCGCTGCGTCGAAGAAGTTCCCGCCGCGCTCGAGGTAGCGCGAGATCAGCGCGACCGAGGTCTCTTCGTCGCAGCCGAATCCCCACTCGGTGCCGAAGGTCATGGTGCCGAGGCAGAGCGGCGACACGCGCAGCCCCGAGCGGCCGAGGGTGAGGTAGTGGTCGAGCGACAGGCAGGCTGCGGACATGCGCGCAGGGTAGCGGCTAGGCTGCGCGCATGATGCGCGATGCGACCGCCGCCGACCCGTCGACCTGGGTGGATGCGCACCTGCATGCGTGGGACACGGAAGTGCTCGCGCCGCCGTGGATCGCGCAGGCGCCGCAGTTCGCGGGGCGTTTCGACCTCGCGCGCTACTTCGCCGAGGGCGGCGTGCGCGGAGGGCTTGTGTTCGTCGAGGCGGATGTCGCGCACGAGGACCGCGCGCGCGAGGCGCAGCTGTTCGCGCGGTGGGGCGCGGCAGCGGGGGTGCCGCACGCGTCGGTGGCGTGCATCGAGCCTGGTGCCGCGGGATTCGCGCGGGAACTCGCGTCGATCGGGAGCGCGCATGCCGTGCGCGGTGCGCGGCGCGTGCTGCACGCGGGCGATCTTCCGTTCGGCTCGCAGCGGTTCGTGGAAGGCCTGCATGCGCTCGGAGCCGCGGGGTTGTCCTTCGATTTCTGCGTGCGCTGGACCGACATCGCGCGCGTGGAGGCCTGCGCGCGCGCCGCGCCCGCGACGCGGCTCGTGCTCGACCACCTCGGGAATCCGCCGCTGCGCGAGGGTTGGGCGTCTCCTGCGCGCGGCGCGTGGCAGCGGCTCGTCGCGCGCGCCGCGTCCTGCCCGAATGTGTCGGTGAAGTGGTCGGCGATGTTCGAGAACGCGGGCCGCGCGCTCGCGGCCGAGGAGATCCGGCCGTGGTTCGAATGGTGCGTCGCGTGCTTCGGACCGGAGCGCACGATGTGGGGCTCGAACTGGCCGGTGTGCTTCGCGGGGGCGCGGTTGACGCAGTGGACCGATGCGTGCGCGGCGATCGGGTCGTCGCTCACGGCCGGCGAGCAAGCCGCGGTGTTCGGTTGGACCGCGCGCCGGGTCTATGGGCTCGAGGGGGCGACGAGCGCCGACGCGCCCGGCTTTGGTCCGCGCCGATAGGGCGGGAAGCCCGATCGGCCCATCTGCTCCTTCTGTGCATCGGTGAGCAGGGGCCGAAAGCGGTCCTTCGGGTCGAAGGAGAGCCATTCGAAGGCGGGGAACATGCCTTCGAAGCCCTCGTGCCGGATGCGGTGCACGCCCTTCAGGTCGACGATTCCAAGATCCTGGAACCCCAGCATCGAGGTCACCCAGAAGTTGTGCGGCTTTCCATCGGTGCACTCCCTGCAGCCGACGAAGCGCCTCGCCAGGATCTCGAGGCGCCCGTTGTCGTCGATGTCGATGAACGACGCACCGTCGGAGTCCAACCGCGTGATCCGTGCGGTGCGAGATGGGCCGTCGGTCAGGACGAACACCGCGCTGAGATGGCAGATCGAAAGCCCGCATCCGCAGGTGAATTCACCCACGCAGTAGTCGATGGTGCCGTTGGCGTCGAAGTCCTGAGCGAGGAGGACCGGGCCGCCGGTGGGCCCGAGTAACGGGCGGCGCTGAATTCGATCGGGCCAGCCGAGGGTTGATCTCCCGGCTGCTTCGTATCGACGACCGCCACGCGGAGTTCGTCGCGGTCGACATCGAGCGTCAGCACGACAAACA
>JBJTOV010000156.1:0-2790 GCA_046074745.1 Planctomycetota bacterium
CTCGTGCGGCTCGACCCGCAGTGGCGCTGCTTCTACGAGGACGGCACGGTGCTCGACCTGCGCGACGACCCGCAGGTGTTCGCGGCCGAGCTCGACCGCCAGTTCCCCGCGGAGAAGCCGGGGCGCGGGTACCTCGAGTTCCTCGCCTACGCGCGGCGCATGTACCGCCTGAGCGAGAAGGTCTTCTTCTACAAGGATCTCGGCGGCATCGGCGACATGATGCGCAAGCCTCCGTCGAGCCCGGGGCTTCTCGGCGATGTGCTCGCGATGCGCATGCACTCGACGGTGGCGCGCACCTCGCACCGCTCGATCCACGAGCCGCACCTCGCGCAGCTCACCGAGCACTTCATGCAGTATGTCGGCTCGAGCCCGTTCCTCGCGCCTGCGATCCTGTCGCTGATCGCGAGCGCGCAGGGCGACTACGGCTGCTGGTACGCGATGGGCGGCACGCGCATGGTGGCGCGCGCGCTCGAGCGCGTGTTCACCGAGCAGGGCGGGCGCGTCGAGCGCGGGGTGGGCGCGAAGCGCATCCTGCTCGATGGAAAGCGCGTCGCGGGCGTCGAGCTCGAGGACGGCCGCACGATTCGCTGCGACGCCGTGGTCTCGAACTGCGATGTGCAGCGCACCTACACCGACCTCGTGGGCACGCCCGCCGCGCTCGCCGAGCAGAAGCGGGTGGCCGCGAAGTACGAGCCCGCGTGCTCGGGCGTCGTCCTCTACCTCGGCCTCGACCGGCGCTACGACCACCTGCGCCACAACTGCTTCGTGTTCTCGGGGAACTCGCAGCAGGAGTTCGACGACATCTACCGGAAGGGCGACCCCGCGCGCGACCCGACGCTCTACCTGTGCGTGCCGAGCGCGAGCGACCCGACGCAGGCGCCCGAGGGCTGCGAGTCGCTCTACATCCTCGTGCACACGCCGTACCGCCGCGACCGCCACGACTGGGACACGCCCGGCGGGCTGTTCGACCAGTACCGGCGCGTCATCCTCGACAAGCTGAAGCGCTTCGGCATGGAGGACATCGAGCAGCACATCGTGGTCGAGCGCAGGCTCACGCCCGCGGGCATCGACCGCATGTACAACGCGACGGGCGGCGCGATCTACGGCCTCGCCTCGCACGGACGGCTGCATGGCGGGTTCAAGCCGCGCAACACGAGCTCCGTGGCGAAGGGCCTGTACCTCGCGGGCGGCAGCGTGAACCCGGGGCCGGGCACGCCGATGGTGATGATGTCGGGCGTGACCGCCGCATGGAGCGCGTGCGAGGGCCTGGGCATCGCGCCCGACCGCGGAGCGACCAGCCTCGGTGACGGCTCGAGCGTGGGCAAGGTGAAGCCGATTCCGTCGCTTCTTTCCGGCGACTACAACCCGAGCGGAGCGAAGGCGTGGCGCGAGATGGCGGCGTCGACCTGATTCCCGCCACGCCGTCGCCGCGCGTGCGCGCGGTGTTCACGGCCATGGTGTCGCGCATGCTGCGCCGCAGGTTTCATGCGGTGCGGCTCGCGCATGGCTCGCGCGAGGCGCTGGCGTCGCTCGATGGCGGCGCGCGCCCGGCGCTCGTGGTGATGAACCACTGCGCGTGGTGGGATCCCGTGGTGCTCCTCGTCCTCTGGCGTGAGTTCTTTGGCTCGCGCGCGCCGTACGGGCCGATCGACGCGCGCGAGCTCGCGCGCTTCCGGATCTTCCGCAAGGTGGGGCTGTTCGGCGTCGACCCCGACGATCCGCGCACGCTCGACCTGATGCGCGCCTATGTGGCGCAGCTGGCCGCGAAGGACCCGCGCATCGCGTTCGTGCTGACGCCGCAGGGCGCGTTCGCCGATGTGCGCGACGAGGTGGTGCCGAGGCCGGGCGCCGCGGCGCTCGCGGCGGCGCTCGCGCCCGACCGCGCGGTGTCGGTCGCGGTCGAGTACGGGTTCTGGGTCGACCAGAAGCCCGAGGTGTTCCTCCGCGCCGAGGCGATCGACTGCGCGGAGGGCGGCCTGCTTTCGTGGCAGCGCCGCATCGCGCAGGCGATGCAGGCGAACCAGCGCGCGCTGGGCGGACTGGTTCGTGCGCGCGACGCGTCGGCGTTCGCGCCGCTTTCGCCGCGCTTCGCGCCGAAGGGCGGCGGCACGAACCCCGTGTACGACCTGTGGCTTCGCGTGACGGGTCGCGCCCGCGGCGAGCTCGGCGCGGCGCGCGCCGGGGAAGGTGGCGGATGACGGCCGCGGAGCTGCTGCTTTCCCCGTGGGTTTCGGGCGCGTCGCTCCTTGCGTCGGCGCAGGTGCTCGCGCTGTCGGCCGTGAACATGCGCCGCTACCGCGCGGCGCCCGCGGCGGCGGATGTCGCGCCTTCGACGCGCGGCGTGCGCGTCGCGGTGTGCATCCCTGCCCGCAACGAGGAGGCGAACATCGAGTCCTGCGTGCGCTCGGTGCTTGCGCAGCGCGATGCCGATGTGCGCGCCTATGTCTACGACGACGAGTCGAGCGACCGGACGGGCGAGATCCTCGCGCGTCTGTCGGCCGAGGACGCGCGCGTGGTCGTGGTGCCGCACCGCACGCTGCCCGCGGGGTGGAACGGCAAGCAGCATGCGTGCTTCCGCATGGCCGAGCACGGGCGCGCGTACGATCCGCAGCTCGAGTGGTTCCTGTTCACCGACGCCGATGTGCGCTTCGAGCCCGATGCGGTGGCGCGAGCGCTGGGTTTCGCGCTGCATGCGGACGCGGGCCTCGTCTCGACGGTGCCGCGCGAAATCACGGGCTCGATCGGCGAGATGCTGCTAATCCCACTGATCCACTTCGTGCTCATGGGCTA
>JBJTOV010000157.1:0-2924 GCA_046074745.1 Planctomycetota bacterium
ATGGAGTGCACGGCACGTGCCAGGCACCGGATGGAGAGGGCGTTGCGTCGCGCCGCGCAGCCTCCGAATAGCAGGTATGGGAGGTCGTACTGAGCGACTGCCAAGCGATCTGCTGGAGCTCCTCTTCGAGAAGTGGCTCACCAAGCACGCGGCGCCACTCGCGTGGATCCACATACTCAGCCCGAACATCTGCGTTGACCAGCAACCACCGCCTGCCTGATCCGCAGTGCATATGCGCACTTGACCACGGCCACTCGCTCGCATGTGAAACCATGCCGGCATCGACTGGATTTCGCTCGATGTAGCGGACGGCGTTGAGAACATGCCGCGGATCCATGGCAGCAGAGTAGAAACGGCCCTCCCAACTGGCACCGTGGACGCCACGCCGCCGATTCAGAAACTCCGAGTAGGCACGATGTGCCCGGCCGAAGCACTGTGAGAGCGAGTTCTTGCACTCGGGGACTGCAACGAAGTGCACATGGTTGTCCATCAGGCAGAAGGCCGCGATCTGGGTGTAAGTGAGCCGCGAAAACCGATGCACGAGCGCGAGGTAGTACGCACGGTCCTCATCTCGCGTGAAGAGCGTCTGCTTGTGGTTCCCGCGGTGCGCGATGTGGTACGGCTGGCCGATCTCGATGTTTCTTCGTGGTCTTGACATGGATTCCCCCTTTGGAGCCCAAACTAGCGGGGAATCGAGACGCCTCGAAAACCGTTGACTTTTTCCGCCGAAGATTTGTGCCTGGCACGTGCCAGGCAGTGCCGAGCACTGCGCGGCACGTGCCAGGCACCTGTCGGGGAGTGGCTTTCGCTAGGCGTTCTCGGCGCGCCAGACATCGAATCGCACCGTTTTGCCCTCGGTGCGCCAATCGGGTGTCGCCAGCTCCGCCGCGTCGTCCGCGCGCTTCAGCGCCACGCGCATTCGCGCACACCGTCGCGCCGCCGTCAGAAGCCCTCCCGCATCCTCATCCGTCCCCACCGCCTCGCGCAGCACCACCATCTCCTTCCGCGGCAGCGCCGAGCGCTTCTTCTTCGGCGGGAACATCGGGTCGATCAGCACCGCATCGGGGGCGTCGGGCGTGCCCGCGGCGGCCTCGAGCCATGCACGCGCGTCGGCGTGCACCAGGCGCAGGCGGCCGCCGATCAGCGCCGCGAGCCGCGGGTCGCGCAGCGCCCGCTCGAGTCCGTCGCGCACCACCGCATGGACCAGCGGCGACCGCTCGATCGCGGTCACCTCGAAACCCGCCGCAGCCAGGAGGAACGCGTCGCCGAGCAATCCCGCCGTCGCATCGACCACCGTGCGAGCGTCGCCCACCGCCTTCGCGACTGGCATCGCGCGCGCCTCGGCGCGGCCTCCGCGCAGCGAGATCGCCCCAAGGTCGCACCGCACGCCCCTGCCCTCGCGATCGCCTTCGCGCCGCAGCTCGAGAAAGGACGACGGGTCGCCCTCGGCCCCGACGCGCGCGACCACGAACGGCGCACTCGATCGCCCGGCCTCACCGCCACCGCGATCGGGATCCGTTGGCCGCATGCCCATGGCGCCCCGCGCTCACGCCTTCGCGAGCCCGCGCTCGAGGTCCTTCCACAGGTCCTCGACATGCTCGACGCCCACCGAGAGCCGCACCAGCGAGTCGCTGATCCCAAGCTCCGCGCGCATCGCCTCGGGCACGCTCGCGTGGGTCATGATCGCGGGATGCTCGATCAGGCTCTCGACGCCGCCCAGGCTCTCGGCCAGCGCGAACAGCCGCACATGCTCGAGGAAGCGACGGCTCTCGGCGAGCCCGCCCTTCAGGAAGATCGTGATCATGCCGCCGAACGCGGGCTTTCCGTCGAAGCGCATCTGCCGCGCGGCCAGCGCATGCTGCGGATGGCTCGCGAGGCCCGGATACACCACCTTCGCGACCTTCGCGTGCGCCTCGAGCCGCCGCGCGATCTCCATCGCGCTCGCGCAGTGGCGCTCCATGCGCACATGCATCGTCTTCAGACCGCGCAGCGCGAGATACGCGTCGAACGGCCCCATCACGCTGCCGATCGCGTTCTGCATGAAGCGCAGCTTCTCGGCGATCTCGCGCGAGCCGGTCACCAGCGCCCCGCCCACCGTGTCGGAGTGGCCGCCGCAGTACTTCGTGGTCGAATGCATCACGATGTCGGCGCCGAGCTCGATCGGCCGCGTGAGCATCGGCGTGGCGAAGGTGTTGTCGACCACCGACACCGCGCCCGCCGCGCGCGCCATGCGGCACACCGCCTCGATGTCGACGAGCTTCAGCGTGGGATTCGTCGGCGTCTCGAGCCACACCATCCTCGGCCTGTGCTCGCGGATCGCCGCGTCGGCCTTCGCCGCGTCGGACAGGTCGACATGCACCACCTTGTAGCCCGCGCTCCGCCTGCGCACGCG
Source organism: Planctomycetota bacterium (assembly GCA_046074745.1). Classification (GTDB taxonomy): domain Bacteria; phylum Planctomycetota; class Phycisphaerae; order Phycisphaerales; family SM1A02; genus QWPT01. The sequence continues at coordinate 2,393 of JBJTOV010000157.1, forward strand.
GTTCAGCAGCCGGTTCGTGCCGCCGTACACATCGTCCATGCACACGATCGTGTCGCCCGCGTCCATCAGCTCGAGCGCGGTCGCGATCGCCGCAAGGCCCGACGCGAACGCGAACCCGCCCGAGGTGCGCTCGTCATCCTCCGACAGCCCCGAACGCTCGAGCGACGCGATGCAGCGCTCGAACGCGAAGCGCGTCGCGTTGTGGCTGCGCGAGTACTCGTAGCCCTTGTGAACGCCCGGCGACTCCTGCACGAAGGTCGAGCTCGTGTAGATCGGCGGCATCACCGCGCCCGTCGTCGGGTCGCAGTGCTGGCCGCCGTGGATGCAGTCGGTCGCGAGATGCGATGGTTGTCCTGTCGACATGGCGTTCCTCAGAGCTGCTTGCGCAGGTAGTTGATCAGGTCGATGCGGGTGATCAGCCCGTAGAAGTGCTTCTCGTCGGCCACCACCGCCACGCGGTCGGCGCGGAAGATCGGAACGAGGTCGTTCACGCTCGCGGTCGGACGCACGGTCTCGACGCGGCTCGTCATGA
>JBJTOV010000158.1:0-3772 GCA_046074745.1 Planctomycetota bacterium
GCCGCCCGGGCTCGAAACCGTGCCGTGGTACGCCGTCGTCGTTCCGGCGCGGTACGCGTACTCCCACTCCGCCTCGAAGGGAAGCCGCAGGCCCGTGGCGGCGAGGAAGCTCGTGATCGATGCGTTCGTCACGCGCTCGACAGGCCGCGTGGCCGAGTTGGCCGCGCCGACGAACTGCGACGGGTTCGAGCCCATCACCGCGGTCCACTGCCCCTGCGTGACCTCGTAGCGGCCCATGTAGAAGGGCTCGGTGATCGTGACCGAGTGCTGCGGCATTTCGTCCGGGTCGCAGCCCGCGGCCGAGCCCGGCACGCAGCCCATCGCGTAGACCCCTGGCGGGATCAGCACCATCTCGATCTGCGTAGCGGCGTCGCGCACGCGCCAGGCGTAGCCGGTCGCGATGATCGCGCTGCGCGCCGCCGGGTCGAGCACGACCGCCGGATCGGGCACCGCCTCGATGAGCGCCGCCCACGACGGAGTCTGAAGGCACGACCCCCATCCCGAGAGCATGATGGTGAGGTCGGCGCCGTTGACGAAGCCGTCGTCGTTGAGGTCGGCGACGACGGCGTTGCCCGTGGCGACTCCCCAGTTCGAGAGCAGGATGCTTAGATCCTCCCCGTTCACGAAGCCGTTGCGGGTGATGTCGGCCGTGCAGTCGGCGGCGGCGGGAAGCGCGAGCCCGGCGGCCATTCCGGCCGCGAGCGCATGCGATGCGAAGGTCTGAAGGAAGGACGGCTTCATCGAGGTACTCCTCTGGTTGCACGACGCCCAAGCAAGCGGCCAGGGCCCGTGTGTGGACGAAGGCGGACCCGGGCAAGGCAATCTGAGTTCGTGGAAAGTGGAACCGATCCGTCCCGCCGTTTCAAGAATCTCGGGAGACTCGATGGAAAGACCGATCGTTCCGGGCGGGACACACGCTTCGAAGCGTCGAACGCGGCCCGAACCCGTCGAAGTGCCCGCAATCCGCGTCAAAATGCCGTTGGCGCGTTTCTCGGGCGTCTTCGTGAAGTCGCACCGGCGAGGCTGCCGTGCCGCGAGGGCCTGCGTCAACGGCGTGCGGCGCCGCGGGAGAATCGCGGTGCTCGGGAAGGCGGGTCGGTCCGAGAGGCGCCCCCCGGCCGCCCCCCCGCCTCACGGCGTGCGCGCAACGCGGAAACCGATGTTGCTGCTTCCGTACTCGGGGAAGTAGTACTGCCGCGCCGAGCTCCGCGCGGGGAATCCGTCGATCGGCTCGTAGCCGGTGTGCGAGCCTCCGCGCAGCACGCGGGCGATTCCCGCCGACGGCCCGGGCGGATTGATCTGCGGCGTGGACGGGTAGGTGCCGTTCCAGTCGCGCACCCACTCGAACACATTGCCGAGCATGTCGTGCAGGCCGAACGCGTTCGCGGCCTTGGTGCCGACGGTCTGCGGGATGCCGGAGCTGCCCGGCGCCCACGCGATCACCGCCAGCTGCTGGTCGCTCCCGGAGCCGTTCGGAAAGCCCGGGCCGCCGTGGTACGCGGTCGTCGTGCCCGCGCGGCATGCGAACTCCCACTCCGCCTCGGTCAGGAAGCGCAGCGCGGTCGTGGTCATGAACTGCTGCACCTGGAAGTAGGTGATGCTCTCGACCGGCCGGCTCAGGTTCTGCGTGAAGCCGTTCGCGGGCTGGTAGTACGACGGATTCGAGCCCATGCGCGCCGTCCATTGGCCCTGCGTCACCTCGTAGCGACCGACATAGATCGAGTTCGTCAGCGTGGCGGTGTACACGGGCAGCTCGCGTGCCTGGCAGGGCCACAGGTTCGCGGGCGCGGTGCAGCCCATCTGAAAGGTGCCCGCAGGGACCAGCACCATCTCGATGTTCGTTCCGTTGTCGCGCACGCGCCAGGGGAAGCCGGCCCCGGTGATCGACTGCCGGAGGGCGTCGTTCGTCACCACCGTCGGATCGGGGCTCTGTTCGAGCACGGTGAACCAGGTCGGATCCGCGTAGCGGAAGCCCGTCGGAAGCGTTGCGGTGCCGCCCGGTGTCGTCACCGCGACCGATTTGACGCCGACGCTGTTGGGAGGCGCCACCACTGTGATGGTGGTCTGGTTGACGATCGTGATGCCGGTCGCCGGCACCCCGCCGATCGTGACCGATGTGACCGCGTTGAACGCCTGGCCGCGGATCGTCAGCACAGTGCCGCCGCCGATCGGGCCGTTCGCGGGAATGGCCAGCGAGATCGTCGGCGCACAGAAGCCCCAGGCCTCGATCAACTGCGCGACATCGACCGAGTTCACGATGCCGTCGCTGGTGAGGTCGGCGCCACAGGCGTTCGCAGGGCACGCGCCCCACGAGGAGAGCAACTTCGTGAGATCGGAGGCTTCGATCAACCCATCGCCGTTGATGTCGCCGAAGCAGACGGCCTGGGCCATGGCGGCCTGCGTGGCGGGGACGAACGCGGCGGTTGACGCAAGGAGCGCAGCTGCCAGCGAGCGAAGGGTTCGTGCGGTCGTACCCATGCCGGAATTCCTCCAAGGATGTCGCGCGAGGGGACGGTTTCGCGCAAGCGAGTCGGGCGAGGCTACCGCGCACGAGGTCGAAGTCCAAGCGGAAGGTGCGCGGATTCGGTGACCGCGCGGGGAGGGGCGCCTCGGGAGATCGCGGTGCGCCGTCGGGAAACTTCAGGAAAATCGCGCGAGGTTTTCGGGTGCGGCTGGGAGCATGTTGTATCTTGAGAAACGACAACATGCGCGGACCACTTCTCAACTCCGAACAGCTGCGGCGGGCGCTCGAGGCACTCGCCGCCCTGCTTCCGCCCTCGACCCCCGCCACGATGACGCTGATCGGCGGCGGCGGTGGCGTGCTCGCGGGGCTTCTGCCCGCGCAGCGGCACACCGTCGACATCGATGTGATCGATGTCGACCCGCCCGAGGTGTTCGACCTCTGCTGCTACCACGCGCCGCGCGTCGCCGATGCGTGCGGCCTGAGTCCCGGGTGGCTCGACGCGACGGCGCACACGATGCGGCACATGATGCTCGCGGGCTGGCGCGAGCGGACGATTTCGGTCGGCGAGTTCGGTCCGCTGACGGTGCAGGCGATCGGACGGATCGACCTGATCTCGCTGAAGCTGATCGCAGGACGGCAGCGTGATCTCGAGGACCTTGCGGCGCTCCAAATGACGATGGACGAGGCTCGCCGGCTCACGCGTGAGTTGCCGACGCTACTCGAGCAGGGCGCGAACCCCGATGTCGTCGAGGGTGCGATACGGTTGCTTCGACAGATCGGAGGACCCGATGGATCCGCGTGACTTCGACCATGTGGTCGAGCGCTGGCGCGAGTCGGGCGTCGCCTACGATGGGCGGAATCTCCCGCGGAACGCGCCGGGTGTCGATCTCGAGAGGCTGCTGCTCGATACCGCGCGCGCCATGCCGCATGTGAACCGCCTCTACAACACGACCGCGACCTGGCTCCACGACTTCGGCGACCTCGTGGCGAAGCATCGGCTCCGTCGGCTCATCCGCGACGAACTCTCGCCCGAGGACCATGCGCCGCTCGGTGCGGTGCTTGATTGCGCGCAGGAGCGGCAGAACCCGCGCGAGTTCGCATCCGTCGTGGTCATGCTGTCGCCCGCTGCCACGCCGCGCGCCCTCCTGGCCGGGCTGAACTCAGACTCGCGCCTCTTCGCGCTCGCGAAGTCTCGCTCAGGGCAGATCGGGACGCGCTGGCGCGTCTACATCGACGACGAACCCCTCCGCCCGAAGGTCCTGCGTCCGGCGAGCTGGATCATGAAGCGCCATCCGGACTTCGTGCTGC
>JBJTOV010000159.1:0-5459 GCA_046074745.1 Planctomycetota bacterium
GGCGTGGGGGTCGATCGACGGAGCGCGCGCCCCATTCCGCAGACTGAAGCCTGTGAGCACTCGAACAGTCGTGGCGAAGTACGACAGGTCGGCTGCGTGCCGCTAGCGGCAGAGGCGGCGGAAGGCGTCGAAGAACTCGGCGAACTCGGCGCGGTACTTGTCGGCCACGGTCAGTTCGGCGATCTGCGCGACGAGCGAGTCCTGTTCCTTGAGGATCTCGGCACGGCCGCCGCCGGCCTCGGCGATCTCGGGGAATCGCGTGAAGCTGGGCTTCTTCTTCACGGATGGCGGCGGTGGCTTGGGAGGGGCGATGGTGCCGTCCTTGCTGCGGCCGTTCTTGCCGCTGCCCACCTGGCCGCTGCCAACCTCGCCGCCCGCATCGGGCGCAGCCGGCCGCGCGGGAGGCTCATCCGAGGCGTCCTATTCCTTCAGGTTCGACTCCGCGTCGCGCGCGACGATGCCAAAGGTGTTCACGCCGCGCTCGGCGGCGCGGCGCGCCATGTCGATGCAGAGCGCGGCCTCTCCCGCGTGGGGCGGCGCGTCGCCCACCAGCACGCATGCGCGGATCGGCTGCGAGCCTTCGCTGCGTGCGTCGGGCAGCCAGGTGAAGCGCGCAAGCGCGAGCTTCATCGCCGCATGCACGCTCTCGGGCGTGTCGCCGCCGCCGTCGGCCGACAGCGACCAGAGCCGCGTGCGCGCCTCGGAGACATCGGCCGTGAAGTCCCAGCCCTTCGTCTCCCATTCGTCGCCGCGATCGCGGTACCCGACCACCGCGACGCGCACGCCCTTCGTCACGCTGCCAAGGAACTCGACGAGGTCGTCGACGCCCGACTGCGCGTCGGCCAGCTCGCGCGACATGCTTGCCGTGCAGTCGATCAGGATCGCGAGGTCCATCGGGCGCTCGGCCACCGAGGCGAGGTACTTCTCGAGCGCCGCGAACCGCGCGCCATCGAGCTGCGCGATGCGGTTCGCGTCGACCTGCCGCTCGCCCGCGGGCGCGGCGGGCACGAGGAACCCCGCGCGGTAGCCGGGATCCTTCTTGTTCTTGCGCAGCCATTCGCGCCATCGGTAGTTGCGGCCCGAGTCGCTTCCCGCGGTCACCGTCGCGAGCCGCGGCGACAGCACGCCGCCCTCGGTGCGGTCCATGCGAAGCACGATGCGCGACAGCAGTTCGTCGAGCCGCTCGCGCATGTCCTTGTCGGAGGCCGCATCGAGCGCGCACAGGATCTCGAGCGCAAGCATCGCCTCGAGCGGCTGCGCCGACTTCTCGAGCCCCGCCACGCGCGCATCGACCGACGCGCGGGCAAGCGGCAGCCTGCAGCGCAGCATCGCGCGCAGCACGCGCGGGTCGCGTTCGGCGTCGAGCATGTCGGCGGGCACGACGACGCCGCGCCGCGCCGCGCACGCGAACGCATAGGCGCGCACGCGCCACGACGGATCGCCCGCGAACGACAAGAGGCGCTGCGCCGACTGCGGGCAGTCGAAGCGCTCGAGGCGCATCACCGCGATCGCGCGCGAGGTCCACGCCTTCGAGTTCGAAAGCGCGTTGAGCGCGGCCTGCTCGTCGGGGCCGGCCTCGGCGAGCGCCATGGCGGGCGCGTCCTGCGCGGGCTGGGCCTCGGGCGCGGAAGGAGCGTCCGCGTCCTGTGCGGCGCCGTGCAGCGTTCCCGACAGCGCAAGCGCTGCCAGCATCGCGGCGACCATGGCCGAAGCACGCGTCATCGGGGCGAGTGTACGCTTCGCGCCCAAGAAACGAGAGGTTCCCGTGATCGACCGAAGCGTGTTCGAGAGCGTCTTCCTGCGCGCCAAGCCCTACGCCGCATACCTGGCCGCCGACCCCGCGCGGGCCGACGGCTGGAGGGCGGTGTACGACCGCACGGCGCTCAGCGAGGTTCAGCGCGCCGAGGTCGCGGGCTTCGTGCGCACGATGAAGGTGCTCGTCGTGAGCGGGGCGTGGTGCGGCGACTGCGTGCAGCAGGGGCCGCTGATCGCCCGCATCGCCGAGGCGAACCCGCGCATCGACCTGCGCTGGGTCGACCGCGATGCCGAGGCCGAGTTCTCGGCGCGCGTGCGGATCTGCGGCGGCGGCCGCGTGCCCGTCGCGATCTTCGCGGCCGAGGACGGCGAGGTGTGCTCGGTGCTCGGCGACCGCACGCTCTCGCGCTACCGCGGCCTGGCGCGGCGCCAGCTCGGGGCCGCGTGCGAGCTGCCCTGGGCCGAGATCCCCGCCGACGAAGGCCGCGCGGTGCTGCAGGAATGGCTCGACGAGTTCGAGCGCGTGCAGTGGATGCTGCGGCTCAGCCCGCGCCTGCGGCAGAAGCACGGGGACTGAACGAGGCGTTCGCTGCCGCGTCTTGCCTCGCCGCCGCGTTCCTTTGCGCATCGCGTCGCGCGCCGTACGGCTTCACATCACGCGCGCGCCGACTCGGCAAGCCTGCGCAGGAGGTCGAACGCCGCGAGCGGCGTGAGCGCGTTCAGATCGACCTTGCGCAGCTCCTCGACCGCGGGGTGCTCGACGAACTCGGTGAAGAGCGACATCTGCGCCGCGGCCGCGGGCTTCGCGCCGCGCGCGGGGCCGGCCGCCGCGATCTCCTTCACGCGGCCCGAAAGCGCCTCGGCCACCTCGACGGTGCCGAGGAGCTCGAGCACCTCTTTCGCGCGCGCCACCGTCTCGCGCGGCAGCCCCGCGAGCCGCGCCACATGGATGCCGTAGCTGCGGTCGGTGCGGCCGGGCACGATGCGGTGCAGGAACACGACCTCGTCGTTCCACTCGCGCACGCTGACATGGAGGTTCGCGACCGCGGGCAGCGTGTCGGCGAGCTGGGTGAGCTCGTGGTAGTGCGTGGCGAACAGCGTGCACGCGCCGCGCGCGGCCAGCGTCTCGGTGATCGCCCACGCAAGGCTCAGGCCGTCGAGGGTGCTCGTGCCGCGGCCGATCTCGTCGAGGATCACCAGGCTCCGCGCGGTCGCGTGGTGCAGGATGCTCGCGGTCTCGGTCATCTCGACCATGAAGGTCGACTGGCCCGAGTGGATCTCGTCGGCGCTGCCGATCCGGGTGAGGATCGCGTCGAGGAGCCCGATGCGCGCGCGCTCGGCGGGCACGAACGAACCCACATGGGCGAGCAGCGCGACCAGCGCCACCTGGCGGATGTAGGTGCTCTTTCCCGCCATGTTCGGCCCCGTGATCAGCGCGAGCGTGGCGCCCGCGCCGCCGAGGGCGGTGTCGTTCGGCACGAAGGTCGAGGCAAGCGTGCGGTCGAGCACGGGGTGGCGTCCGCCCTCGATCGAGATGCCGCGGTCGTCGGCGATCTCGGGCCGCGTCCAGCGCTGGTGGCGCGCCACCGCGGCCAGGCACGACAGCGCGTCGAGCTCGGCCGCGCGCTCGCCGAAGCGCACGATCGCGTCGATGTGCGACGCGACCTCGGCGAGGAGCCGCGTCCACAGCTCCTTCTCGCGCTCGACGGCGCGCGCGTCGGCGCGCAGCACCTTGTCCTCGAACTCCTTCAGCTCGGGCGTGATGTAGCGCTCGGCGTTGCGCAGCGTCTGCTTGCGGGTGAACGCGGCGGGCGCCTTCGCGGAGTTCGCGGCGGAAAGCTCTATGTAGTAGCCGAACACCGAGTTGAAGCCGACCTTGAGCGAGGCGATTCCCGTCTGGGCGACGAGCTCCTCCTGGTAGCGCGCAAGCCATTGGCCCGCGTCCTTCTGGAGGAGCCGCGTCTCGTCGAGCTCGAGGTCGAAGCCGTCGGCGAACACGCCGCCCTCGCGGAGGTGCGTGGGCGCGTCGGCGCGGATCGCGCGCGCAAGGGTCGCCGCAAGCGGCGCAAGCGGAGGCGCGATCTCGGCGAGGTCGGCGCAGTCGGCGGCGAACGCGGCGCTCGGCGACAGCGTGGCCAGAAGCGCGGGCAGCGCGCCGAGCGAGCGGGCGAGCGCGAGGAAGTCGCGCGGCGTGGCGCGTCCGAGCGCGGCGCGACCCGCGATGCGCGCCACATCCTGCAGGCTCGACAGGTGGCCGCGCACGGCGTCTGCGAAGCGCTCGTCGGCGGCGAGCGCGGCCACGCGCCCAAGGCGCGCGTCGATCGCCGCGCGGTCGGCCAGCGGATAGCACAGCCAGTCGCGCACCAGCCGCCTGCCCATCGGCGTCTCGGTGCGGTCGAAGATCGAAAGCAGGCTGCCTTCGGCGGCGCCCGTGCGAAGCGTGCGCTCGATCTCGAGCGCGCGCAGCGTGGTCGCGTCGACCGAGAGATACGCCCCGCGGCGCATGCGCTTCGGCGGCAGCAGGTGGGGCAGGCGGCCCGTCGCCTGGTCGGTGGCCTGCGTCTCGAGCGCGTAGCGCAGGATCGCGCCCATCGCGCCCACCGCGGACTCGTCCTTCGCGAAGCCGAAGCCCTCGAGGTTCTTTGTGCCGAATTGGGCGACCAGCGCGTCGAACGCGTCGGCGCTGCGGAAGTACCAGCCCGCGCGCGGAGTCAGGGCGAGCCCGCGCGCCGAAAGCCGCGCGAACTCAGGGTGCACCGAGCCATCGCGCTCCTCGGCGTGCACGACTTCGCTCGGCGACAGGCGCGCGAGTTCGTCGGCGAGCCGGCCGAGCGGGCATTCGGCGACGGTGAAGGCGCCTGTCGAGACTTCGATGGCCGCGATCACCGCCTGCGCGCCGTCGATCGCGACCGCGGCCACGCGGTTCGCGGCGGCGCTGTCGAGCAGCGTCTCGTCGACCAGGGTGCCCGGCGTGAGCACGCGCGTCACCGCGCGCTCGACCACGCCCTTCGCGTCCTTCGGGTCCTGCGTCTGCTCGCACACCGCCACGCGATGGCCAAGCGCGACGAGCTTCCGGATGTAGCCCTCGGCCGCATGGAACGGCACGCCCGCCATGGGCAGGCCCTTGCTGCGCTCGGTGAGCGTGATCGACAGCAGCTTGTGCGCCAGCACCGCGTCGCGGTCGAACATCTCGTAGAAGTCGCCCATGCGGAAGAAGAGCAGGCAGTCGGGATGCGCCTGCTTGAAGCGCGCGTACTGGCGCATCGCGGGGGTGGCGAAGTGCGGGTTGAGCGCCGGGTCGGCCCACGAGACATCGCGCGCCGAAGGGCGCGTGTCTTTCTCGCGGGTGCTCGCCGTGGCGTCGGGCACGGGCGCAGCGTACGGACGGGGCGGGGGGCGTTGGAAGGCCCGATACGGCTGATTCCCGAGGGTTTCGGAGGCGCGTGTCCGCTTTGCAGAAGGCGGGGGCCGTGCTATAGTCTCCGTCCTCCCAGGGGTGGTAGCTCAATTGGGAGAGCGCCTCGGTCGCATCGAGGAGGTTGTGAGTTCGATCCTCATCCACTCCATGAAACAAGCGGCGGTCCCTGTTGGGCCCGCCGCTTGTTTCATGGAGTGGCTGAGGATCGACCTCACAACCTCCTCGATGCGACCGAGGCGCTCTCCCAATTGAGCTACCACCCCTGGGAGGACGGAGACTATAGCAC
>JBJTOV010000160.1:0-15030 GCA_046074745.1 Planctomycetota bacterium
CGTCGTTCTCTTCCTGCTCGATGTGCGCGCCACCTTCGTCACGCTCACGGCGCTGCCGCTGTCGCTGGCGGTGGCGCTGCTCGTCCTCTGGGCGTGGGGGCTCTCGATCAATGTGATGACGCTCGGCGGCCTGGCGGTCGCGATCGGCGAGCTGGTCGACGACGCCATCATCGATGTCGAGAATGTGCTGCGACGACTGCGGGAGAACGCCGCGCTGCCCGAGGCCTCGCGCCGTTCCGTGCCCGAGATCGTGCTGTCGGCGAGCAACGAGATTCGCTCGTCGGTCGTGTTCGCGACCGTCATCATCTGCATGGTGTTCGTGCCGCTCCTCTTCCTGCAGGGGCTCGAGGGCCGCTTCTTCCAGCCGCTCGGCATCGCCTACATCGTGTCGATCCTGGCGAGCCTGGTGGTCGCGCTCACGGTCACTCCCGCGCTGTGCCGCGTGCTGTTCGGGCGCATGAAGCGCGCGCACGCGGGCGAGAGCGGGCTGGTGCGCTGGCTCAAGGCGCGCTACGAGCCGCTCCTCCGCGCGTCGATCCGCAGGCGCGGCGCGGTGCTGTGCGGGTCGGGCGCGCTCGCTGCGGGTGCCCTCGCGCTCGCCGCCACCTTCGGCTCGTCGTTCCTGCCCACCTTCCGCGAGGGAACCTTCACGGTGTTCCTGATGGCGCCGCCGGGGACTTCGCTCGCGGAGAGCGACCGTCTGGCGCGCGGCGTCGAGTCGCGGCTGGTCGAGGTGACGGGTGTCCAGAGCGTGACGCGCCGCACGGGCCGCGCAGAGCGCGACGAGCACGCCGAGCCCGTCAGCAGTTCGGAGATCGAGGTGACGGTGGCGCCCGATGGAGACTTCCACGCGGTGCGCGCGGGCGTCGACGATGTCCTCGCCGATGTCCCGGGCATCACCACGATGGTCGGCCAGCCGATCGAGCACCGGCTCTCGCACATCCTCTCGGGCACGCCGTCGGCGATCGCCATCAATGTGTTCGGCGACGACCTCGATGTGCTGCGCGGCGTGGCGCGCGATGTCGAGGCGGCGCTCAAGGGCATTCCCGGCACCCGCGATGTGGCCGCGAACCGCGAGGTCATGGTCACCTCCCTTCCCATCCGCTACCGCGCGCACGATCTCGCCGCCGCGGGCCTGACGCCCGCCTCCGCCGCGCAGCAGGTGCAGCAGGCGCTCTACGGCGAGAAGGTGGCCGAGGTCATCGAGGGCACGCGCCGCCTCGACCTCGTGGTGCAGCTCGCGCCCGACGAGCGCGCGCGCATCGAGCAGATCCGTGACCTGCGGCTGGTCGGGCAGGGCGGCGCCGAGGTGCGCCTGAGCGAGGTCGCCGACATCGGCTTCGAGCGCACGAGCAACCTGATCGCGCGCGAGAACGCGAGGCGCAAGGCGGTGATTTCGGTCAATGTCGCGGCGGGCTACAACCTCGGCGACCTCGTGCAGTCGGTGCGCGCGAAGGTCGACCCGATCGTGTCCAAGGCGGGCTGCAGCGTGCACTACGGCGGGCAGTTCGAGGCGCAGCAGTCGGCGAGCCGCACCATCTACGGGATGGGCGCGATCGTGGTCGTGCTGATGCTGGTGCTGCTTCAGGCCTCGACAGGCAGCCTGCGCGTGGCGGCGCTCGTCATGCTCAACCTGCCGCTCGCCTTGATCGGCGGCATCGCGGCGATCTTCCTGTCCGAGTCGCCGTCGGTGGTCGCGAACATCGCCGCGCTCGCCGGCGCGGGCGGGCCGTACATCGCGCCCGTCATCTCGATCGCGAGCATGGTGGGCTTCGTCACCCTGTTCGGAATCGCGGTGCGCAACGGCATCCTGCTCGTGAACCACTACGACCACCTGCAGAAGCAGGAGGGATGCGGCCTTCCCGAGTCGATCGTCCGCGGTTCGATGGAGCGGCTGGTGCCGATCCTGATGACCGCGCTTACCGCCGCGCTCGGACTGATCCCGCTCGCGATCGCGGGCGACAAGCCGGGCAGCGAGCTGCTCGCACCGCTTGCGATCGTCGTCCTCGGCGGCCTTGTGTCGTCGACCGTGCTCAACCTCTTCGTCGTTCCCGCGGGATACGCGTTCGCGTTCCGCGTTCCCCGTTCCGAGTTCCAGTCCGAGATGCGGCCGGCGACCGGCCGCGCACACTGAAGGAGACCCCATGAACCGACCAACCGATCGCACGACCCGACTTCTCGCGCTTCTTGCCGCCGCAGGCCTTGCCGCGGTGCCCGCCGCCTGCGGCGGTGGATCGTCCGACGGCCACTCGCACGCGGCGGGTGAGTCGCATGACCACGACCACGATCATGACCACGGCGATGCCGCCAAGAGTGGCGCGATGGATGACGACCACGGCGGTGCGGTCGTCGAGATGGGCGAGACCAAGGCGGGCGAGTACGCCGTGAAGGCCTCGCGCGACGGCGATGTGGTCGCCGGCAAGGACGCGCCCATCGATGTGTGGATCACGGGCGGCGCGCCCATCGCGGCCGTGCGGTTCTGGATCGGCACCGAGGACGGCAAGGGCTCGGTGAAGGCCAAGGCCGAACTTGAGAAGGACAATTGGCACACCCATGTCGACGCCCCGAGCCCGATGCCCGAAGGCACGAAGCTCTGGGTCGAGATCGAAAGCGAAGGCGGCGCCAAGACCGTCTGCAGCTTCGACCTGAAGATCTGACGCGTGCCACACGCCCAAACGCACGCGGGGCGCCCGATCGGGCGCCCCGCGCTGCGTTTCGGATATCGCCCGCGCTCACGCCGGCGACGGCAGCGCGCCACCGAGGCCGTCGGCGTCGGGTTCCGACGCGGGCGGCTGCTCGGCGGGGGCGGGGCGCGACTTGCGCGCCTCGGCCTCGAGCAGGTCGCGGGCGGTGGGCTTCGAGAGCGGCTCGCCGCGCATCAGGCGGTCGACATCGTCGCGCTGCAGGGTCTCGTAGCGGAGCAGGCCCTCGGCCACCGCCACGATCTTGTCCCAGTTCTCGTCGACGATGCGTCGCGTGTCGGTGAACGCCTCGTCGCTCAGGCGGCGGATCTCCTCGTCGATCACGCGGTTCGTTTCGGGCGAGTAGTCCTTCTCGGGAAGGAACATGTTCTGGCTGTCCTCGCCCGTGTAGCTGACGAAGCCGAGCTTCGACGACATGCCCCAGTCGAGCACCATCGCGCGCGCCATGCGGGTCACCATCTTGATGTCCATGCCCGCGCCGCTCGTCACATCGCCCGTCTTGCGCTCCTCGGCGATGCGGCCGCCGCACAGGACGCGCATGGTGGCCTCGCAGAACTTGCGGCCGTAGCCCAGCCTGTCCTTCTCGGGAAGGCTGAAGGTGACGCCGAGCGCCTGGCCGCGCGGGATGATCGTGACCTTGTGCAGCGGATCGGCGTCGGGCAGCAGCATCTGCACGACCGCGTGGCCCGCCTCGTGGTACGCGGTGGCGATGCGCTCCTGCTCCTCGATCTTGCGCGACTTCTTGGCGCGGCCCCAGCGCACCTTGTCGCGGGCCTCCTCGAGGTCGAGCATCTCGATCGCGTCCTTGTTGGCCATGGCGGCGATGATGGCGGCCTCGTTGATCAGCGCCGCGAGATCCGCGCCGCTGAACATCGGGGTGCCGCGCGCCAGGCGCTCGAGGTCGACATCGGGGGCGAGCTTCACCTTCTTCGCGTGGACGCCCAGGATCTGGCGGCGACCGACCACATCGGGCGGGTTCACCGTGACCTGGCGGTCGAAGCGGCCCGGGCGCGTGAGCGCGGGGTCGAGCACATCCGAGCGGTTGGTCGAGGCGATCACGATCACCTGCGTGCTCGCGTCGAAGCCGTCCATCTCGACCAGGATCGCGTTCAGCGTCTGCTCGCGCTCGTCATGGCCGCCCGAGGAGTAGCCGCCGCCGCGGCGGCGACCCACCGCGTCGATCTCGTCGAGGAAGCTGATGCACGGCGCGTTCTCCTTCGCCTGCTTGAAGAGGTCGCGCACGCGGCTCGCGCCGACGCCCACGAACATCTCCACGAAGTCGGAGCCCGAGATCGAGAAGAAAGGCACATCGGCCTCGCCCGCGATGGCCTTCGCGAGCAGGGTCTTGCCGCAGCCCGGGGGGCCCGAGAGCAGCACGCCGCGCGGGATCCGGCCGCCGAGCTTCGAGAACTTCTCGGGGTGCTTGAGGAACTCCACGATCTCCTGCACCTCGTCCTTTGCCTCGTCCACGCCCGCGACATCGGCGAAGGTGACCTTCACCTGGTCCTTGGTCTGCAGGCGGTGGCGGCTCTTGCCGAAGCTGCCGAGCATGCCGCCCGGCCCGCCGCCCGCGCCGCGCATCGAGCGCGCGATGAACCAGATCACGCCGATGATCACGAGCACGGGCAGGATGTTGATGAGAAGCATCGGCCAGAACGACGGCTTGGTGGCCTTCCACGGAATGCCCGCGGCCTCGAGGTCGCGCACCACATAGTCCTGCTTCTCCAGGATGTTGACCATGATCGGCTGCGGCTTCGCGGTCGACCAGCCCTCGACATTCGGCTTTACCTTGGCGGTGAGCTGCGAGCCGTCGACCACCACCGACTCAGGGTCGATCGACTTCGCCTTGACGAGGTTCATGAAGTCGAGCCACGACATTTCCTTCTGCCCGCCGAGCGGCGAACTGAAGGCGACGATCAGGAGCGTGAGAAGGCCTGCGAAGACGAGCCACGGGAAAATCTGGCGCCGACCGCGCTGCTGGGGGGTGATCGGGCCGCCCGGTCCGCCTTGCCCACCCGGCCCGCCCGGCCCTCCTGAACCCTGCGGACGGCGGTCACCGCCCTCGGGGGCTGCCATCAGCGTGCGGAGGCCAGTGGGAAGGATCGAGTTCAGAAGTCGTGCCATGCGTGTGCTCGGTCGGTCTTGGGCCGCATTCGTCGTTTCCGCGCGTTGGTTGCGGCGCGACATGCGTTCGCCCGCCTGCGTGGAAGATCCCTCATCGGCTCGGTTGCTTCATGTGCGTTCGCGGAGGAACGCATTCCGTGCGGCGGCTGCGGTCCCGCCAGGCGAAGACGCCGCCCGCGGGTGATTTCTCTCTCTCAGGACCCGGTTCGGGACGAGGGTCTACCAGTGCGACTGCATGCCCGCGACCAGATCGCGGGCCAACCCGTCTACGGCCGCAAACCGACCAAGTTCGATCGGTTCGCGCGCAGGATAGGACGGAACGAACAGCGCGGAGCTCTCGAGCCCCTCCATCGCCGCGATCCGCTCGCCTGAGCGCAGGTCGACCCACTCGTAGTTCACCCGCATCCGCACCATCATCTCGTTGGCCAGGCCCGTGGTCGGATCCTTCGAGAGCGGCACGAGGTCGATCGACACGATGGTGCCCCGAAGCGCCGTGTCCGCCGAGGCTTCCGACGCGACCTTGTACGGCGTCGACTGCTCGACCTGCTTCACCAGCGCCTCGGCGAGGTCGAACTCGAAGCCCCGCATGTAGCTCTGGTTGCGGAAGACGGGCAGGGCGACGCTGCGGTACTTGGTGGGGTAGGGGGAGCCGAGCGCGTAGCCTTGGTCGGGCGAGGTGGAGCAGGCCACGGGCGCGAGCGTGGCGAGGATCGCCGCGATCGGCGCCACGAGGCGCGCGCGGGGCTGGAGGGCGCGGGAAACACCGTCGATCACTTCGAGCCTCCGCCCTGCGCTTCGAGAGCGCTCGCGGCAGCCTTCGGCGCCTCGGGGCTGTCGATGGGCGACGAGAGGTCGTCCCACTCGATGCCGAGCAGTTGCTTGCGCAGCGCGCGATAGTCGGGGGCCTCGCCGACCACGCTCGCGGGCAGCCGCGGCAGCACCAGCGGAATGATGCGCAGGGCCTCGAGCGTGGCGATCGACGCGGGGTGGCGCTGCACCAGCCGGCGGATGAAGAGCTCCGCCGAGATCGGATCGCCCGTCTTCAGGTACCAGTCGGCCGTCGACAGGAGCTTCGCCGCCTCCGACTCCTCGATGCGCACCAGGATGCCGTCGGCGCCGACCTGCTGCGCCACGCCTGGCTGCAGCGCCTTCAGCGAGCGCAGCTTGGCGCGCGCCTCGAGCAGGCTGCTTGCGTCGTACTCGGGGCCGCGGAAGCCCGCGAGATACGAGTAGATCAGCCGGAGCCGCGCCTTCGTCACATTGGCGCTGCGCGGAAAGTTCTCGATGAAGATCGCGTAGGCCTCGGCGGCGAGCAGCATGTCGTGGCGATCGAAGTAGAAGTCGGCGAGGCGCATGCACGCGCGCTCGGCAAGCTCGCTGCCAGGCAGGCGCTCCTGCACGCGGATCAGGAGTTCCTGCGCGTCCTCCGCGGTGTCGACCACGCGCACCGTGCCCCAGAAGCGCCGCTTCAGCCCGTCGGCGTACGCGCAGGCGATGGCGAACTCGCGCTCGAGCGCGGGAATGAACGCCTCGGTTCCCGCGTAGCGCCGGCAGATCTCCTCGTACTCGTACAGCGCCTCGTACTCGTCGCCTTCGGCGCGGATCGCATCGCCCTTCAGAAGCAGCGCATCGGCGCGGTAGCGCGACAGCGGGAAGCGCTCGAGGAAGCCGTTCACCAGCTTCTTGGCGCGGGTGGGCTCGCCGTCGACCAGCGCGCGCCGCGCGGTGACCAGCTGCGCTTCCTCGCTCGCCGGGTCGCTTTCCGCCACCTTGCGCCAGCGGTCGAGCGAATCGAGCTCGTACCGCTCGGCCTGCGCCGCCACGGGGCAGGCCAGCAGGCCCATGGCCAAGGCGGAGACGAGTGGCGCGGCGCGGCGAAGCATGGGGCCGATAGTACGCGGGAACCGTCCCTCTGCTCAAACCGCCCGCCGGCGGGGCGCTCGCCTGCCGATCGGCCGAATGGCCCCGCGCAGGAGTGTTCCCCCAAGCCGCCCATCCCGCTCAAGTTGACCTCGGGGCGGGCCGATCCGAACCAAACGGCGTGCCCGCTTCGACCGGGAGCCGCGGAGGAAGAGTCCCATGGCCGACAAGAAGCCCGATGCCAAGCCCGAAGCCGGCGCCCCCGAAGGCGCCCCCGCGAAGAAGAGCGGGATGAAGTTCGCCATCATCACGGTGGCGCTGCTTGCCATCGAGGGCGCGGGGCTCTTCATGTTCTTCTCGATGGGCGGACCGAAGCATGTCGAGGCCACCGAGCCCGCCGTGGTCGCCAATCCCGAGGAGGAGAAGCCGGTGGAGCTCCTCCTGCTCGACGACCGCCTGGTCAACGACCGCACGGGCATCAGCTACCTCTACGACACCGAGATCTATGTCAAGGTGCGCAAGAAGGACGAGCTGTGGGTGAAGGACGAGATCGAGCGCACCAAGAACGAGATCCGCGCGCAGGTGAGCGGCATCTGGCGGACCGCCGAGCCGAACCACTTCCAGGAGCCGATGTTCGACACCCTGAGCCGCCGCATCGAGACGGCCATGCGCGAGCGCTTCGACCACCGCTCGGTGGACGGCAAGCCGACCGTCGAGAAGTGCGTGCTGGTCGTGGGCACGGGAATCCGGGTCAACCGCTGAGTTATCCGCAGGGCCGCGGGCCTTCCGCGGGGCGCAGGATCTGCGCCTGAAAGGCAATCCGCGCGCGGGTGATTCTCTCACGGCGCAACCCTTGCGCGGCCGAAGAACCCGAGTCGCGGGCCTCCGTCGGATAGGAAGTCCGGCACCGCGAACCGATGAGGCATCAGGCGGAGCCTGAGGAAAGCCCACCCATGGCGGACACAACCGACACGACGACCACGAACGCTGGCGCCACGGCGCCCGTCGATCTGCCCGACTTCGGTCGCCCCACCGACTCGGGAGCCATCCCGAGCGCCATCGGGCTGCTGTCTGATGTGTCGCTGCAGGTGCGCATCGAGCTCGGCCGCACCCAGATGCTGGTCGAGGATGTGCTGAAGCTGAACGCCGACAGCGTGGTCGAGCTCGACAAGGCCGCCGGCGACCCCGTCGACATCTTCGTCAACGGCCGCCGCGTGGCGCGCGGCGAGGTGCTCGTCCTCAACGAGAACTTCTGCGTGCGCGTGAGCGAGATCCTCGAGCCGCTCGACGGTTGATCGGGCCGCGGACCGGCGGACCGACAGACCGGCCGTGATGTGTGGCGCCTGGCCATCTCCAGGCACGCGGGCGGAGCCCGCGGCAGGCTTACGAACCACAGGCAGCCAGGACGGCTCATGCGGATGGCTCGAACGATTCTGATCCAGATGGCGTGCGTCGCGGTGCTTTCGGGCGCTGCGTTCGCGCAGGACCGCCCGCTCTTCGGCGGGAAGTCGGGCGCCGATCCCGCCGCTGCCAAGACGGCCGACGCGCCCGCGTCTCCCTCGGCGCTGACGGGCGAGGTGCTGCCCACGGCCGCCGCGCTCGGCGCCACGCTGCTCGCCATCGTGGTCGCGCGCTCGCTGATCGCCCGCTACGGAAGCAAGCTGCGCGGCGGCCGCCCCTCGGGCGTGGTCGAGGTGCTCGCGCGCTACCCCGTGGCCCGCGGCCAGAGCGTGGTGCTGCTCAAGGTCGGCCGTCGCGTGATCGTGGCCCACCAGGGCTCGCAGTCGATGCGCACGCTGAGCGAGTTCACCGCCAACGACGATGTGGCCGACATCCTCGCCCGCTGCGAGGCAGGCTCGCGCAAGGGCGACTTCTCGTTCGACGCGCTGCTGCGACAGTCGGGCAAGTCGTTCGACGAGACCGCCGAGGCGCCTGCCGCCAGCGAGTCGCGCGCCCGCGCGGCCACGCTGCGCCGCTCGGCGGGCCTCGCACCCGCCGCCGCCAGCGCCCTCGAGGCCTACGGAGTGACGGGCGCCGAGGTCGAGACCGTCGACCTCACCCGTCGCCGCAAGGGGGCGCGCGCGTGATCGAGCTCCTCGCCCAGGCCCAGCCCGCGCTCGACTCGATCAACCCGATCGGCGTCCTCGAGGACGCGTCGCGCAATGTGCCCGGCTTCGAGGGCGGCCTGAGCAGCGCGCTCAACATCGTGCTGCTGCTCACGGTGCTCACCGTGGCGCCGTCGATCCTGATCCTCTGCACCTGCTTCACCCGCATCGTGGTGGTGCTCGGCCTGCTGCGCCAGGCGCTCGGCACGCAGACGCTGCCGCCGTCGCAGACGATCGTGGGCCTGTCGGTGCTGCTCACCGCCGTCGCCATGGGGCCGACCTTCACCCGCATGTGGGAGGAGGGCCTCGGGCCCTACGCGCGCGGCGAGCAGAAGGACCAGCTCGCCGCGTGGGAAGGCGCGAAGCAGCCGCTGCGCGAGTTCATGATCGCGCAGATCGAGGCGACCGGCAATGTGCCCACCGTGATGATGATCCTCGAGCACCGCGGCGTCGACACCAGCGAGCCCGAGCGGCTGACCTGGGAGAAGGATGTCGACATGCTCACGCTGGTGCCGTCGTTCGTGCTCAGCGAGCTGAAGACCGCGTTCCTGATCGGGTTCCGCATCTACCTGCCGTTCCTGGTGATCGACATGGTGATCTCGAGCCTGCTGGTCTCGATGGGCATGATGATGCTGCCGCACGTCCTCGTGTCGCTGCAGTTCAAGCTGCTGCTCTTCGTGCTGGTCGACGGCTGGACGCTCGTCGCCGGCTCGCTGCTCACGGGCGTGATGGCGCCCCTCGGAGGACCGTGATGGAGAACGAGACGCTCGACATCGTGCGCCAGGCGTTCACGCTGATGCTCGTGATCAGCGCGCCCATTCTGGCCGTCGGCCTGGTGGTTGGCCTCGTGGTCAGCGTGCTGCAGGCCGTGACCCAGATCCAGGAGCAGACCCTGGTGTTCGTGCCCAAGATCCTCGCGATGGTCGCGGTCTCGATCGCGCTTCTCTCGTGGATCTCGGTGAAGCTCATGGAGTACTCGACCGAGCTCTTCAGCTGGTCGCCTGTCGTCGGAAGCTGACCCGTGAACGCGATCGAGAGCCTTTCCCTGCACCTCGTGCCCGCCGCGCTCGTCGTGGCGCGCGTGGTTGGGCTTGCGATCCAGGGGCCGGTGCTGTCGTCGCCGGCGATCCCGATGCGCATCAAGGGTCTGCTGGTGGTGGCGATGGGCCTCGCGATCTACCCGACGGTCTCCGCCACGGGCACGCTGCCGCAGTCGGCGTCGCTCGGCATGCTTCTGCCGCTCGTCGTCCTCGAGATCGCGATCGGCGCGTTCATCGGGTTCATGGCCTCGATGCCGCTCCTCGCCGCGCAGTTCGCCGGCCTGACCATGGGGCAGCAGATCGGCCTCGGCTTCGCGCGCTTCTACAACCCCGCGATCGGCGAGGAAAGCGACTCGCTCGAGCAGATCATGTTCTTCCTCGCGCTCGCGACCTTCCTTGCGCTCGGCGGGCTCGAGTCGATGTTCTCGGCGACCGCCGCCAGCTTCGGCAGCATTCCCGCGGGCGGCGTGCCCGCGATGCTCGCGGGCCAGTCGGGCGCCTCGCCGCTCGCGGTGTTCACGGGCGCGATGTCGGCGGCGTTCGAGCTCGGCCTCCGCGTCGCGGCGCCCATGCTCGCCATCGTCTGCCTCGAGAGCGTGGTGATGGGCTACCTCTCGCGCAGCGTGCCGCAGCTCAATGTCATGTCGATCGGCTTCCCCGTGCGCATCATCGCCGGGCTTGCCGTGATCATCGCCTCGCTGGCCGCGATCGACGAGGTGCTCGTCGACGGCACGGCGGGGGCCCTCGAGGAGCTCCTCGTCGCGACGGGAGGGGCGGCCTAGGCCGCGCACACCATGGCCGAGGACCTGGGCGAACGAACCGAGGACGCGACCCCCAAGCGCCGCCGCGAGGCGCGCGAGGAGGGCAACATCGCGCGCTCGAACGACGCGTCGAGCGCGATGCTGCTCCTCGGCGGCGTGCTCGTGTTCGCGTCGGCGGTGCAGCCGTTCCTGATGTCGCTGGCGGCGATGCTCGAGAAGTCGCTCTCGGGCGACCACCTCGCGAGCGGAATCCGCCCCGAGGAAGTCGCCGAGATGGTCGTTCCGCCGGCCTACGAAGCCGCGCTGGCCGCGGCGCCCATCGTGCTCGGCGTCACGCTGATCGCGGTGCTCGCGCAGCTCTGGCAGGTGGGCTTCATGGTCAGCACCAAGGCGCTCGAGCCCAAGTTCGACCGCCTGAACCCCGTGAGCGGATTCGGCCGCATCTTCGGCATGCGCGGCGTGATCAAGTCCGCGATGGATGTCGTGAAGCTCGCGGTGGTGGCGTGGATCACCTGGACGCTGGCGACGGGCATCCTGCCGCAGGTGGCGGCGCTGCCCGAGCTCGGGCTGCTTGCCGCGTTCGAGGAGATCGGCTCCATGGGCCTGACCCTCGCCATGCAGGTCGGCGCGGCGCTTCTCGTGCTCGGGATCGCCGACTACGCGATCCAGCGCTTCAAGCACGAGCGCGACCTGCGCATGACCAAGCAGCAGGTGAAGGAGGAGTTCAAGGAGTCGGACGGCGACCCCGAGGTCAAGCGCCGCCGCATGCAGGTGGCGCGTCAGCTCGCGCAGCAGCGCCTGACCACCGCGGTTCCCAAGGCCGATGTCATCGTCACCAACCCCGAGCACATCTCGGTGGCCATCCAGTACGACCCGTCGGCCATGGGCGCTCCGCGCATCGTGGCGATGGGCGCCGACCACATCGCGTTCCGCATTCGGCAGATCGCGACCAGGCACGGCATTCCGATCGTCGAGCGCAAACCGCTGGCGCGGGCCCTCTACGCGAAGGCCAAGGTCGGTCAGGAGATCCCGCCCGACCACTACAAGGCCGTCGCCGAGATCCTGGCCTATGTCTACCGACTGAAGGGGAAGGCCGCCGCCTGAGGACGGCCTCGAAGCAGAGTTAGGAGCACCGCATGGCAGCACCCGCAGCACCGGCCGACGGCATTCCCGCGATCTTCCACGCGGTCGCGCGCCACAAGCACCTGATCGTTCCGATCTCGTTCCTGGCGCTCGTGGGCGTTCTGGTCGTGCCGCTGCCGCCCGCGGTGCTCGATGTCCTGATCTGCTTCAACATCGCGATCGCGGCCATCGTGCTGATGACCACGATCTACATGCGCAAGCCGCTTGATTTCAGCGTGTTTCCCGCGCTGCTTCTCGGCACCACGCTGCTGCGGCTCGTGCTCAATGTCGCCACCACGCGCCTGATCCTGTCGATCGATTCGAAGGATCCCGCGACCTCGCAGGGCGCGGCGGGCCATGTGATCGAGGCGTTCGCCAGCTTCGTCGCGGGCTCGAACGCGATCGTGGGAACGATCATCTTCATCATCCTGGTGGTGGTGCAGTTCATCGTGATCACCAAGGGCGCGACCCGCATGTCGGAGGTCGCGGCGCGGTTCACCCTCGATGCGATGCCCGGCAAGCAGATGGCGATCGACGCCGACCTGTCGGCGGGCATGATCGACGAGAAGGAGGCGCGCGCGCGCCGCGAGGAGATCTCGCGCGAGGCCGACTTCTACGGCGCGATGGACGGTGCGTCGAAGTTCGTGCGCGGCGACGCCATCGCCGCGATCCTGATCACGATCATCAACATCGTGGGCGGCTTCGCCATCGCCAAGTTCCAGCTCGGCTGGACCGCGACCGACGCGATGAAGACCTTCATGCTGCTCGCGATCGGCGACGGCCTGGTCTCGCAGCTGCCTGCGTTCCTCGTCGCGATCGCATCGGGTCTGATCGTGGCCCGCGCGGGCGGCGGCAAGACGGTGGGCGAGGAGATTCCGAACCAGCTTGCCTCGCAGCCGATGGCGCTCTACCTGATCGGCGGGTTCCTGGTGCTGCTGTCGTTCACGCCGCTTCCCACGATTCCGCTTCTTGGCGCGGGTGCGTCGCTTGCGGGCATCGCTTACGCCATGCAGTGGCAGAAGAAAAAGCAGGGGGCCGCGGCCGAGCGCGCCGCGCGCGACGAGGCCACCCGCAAGCCAGTCGAGCCGCCCAAGGTCGAGGAGCTGCTCGCGGTCGACACGCTCGAGCTCGAGGTCGGCTACGCGCTCGTCGGCATGGTCGACGCCTCGCGCGGAGGCGACCTTCTCGACCGCATCGCGGGCATCCGCCGCCACCGTGCCGCGGAGCTCGGGCTCGTGATGCCGTCGGTCCGCATCCGCGACAACATGCAGTTCGACCCGAACGAATACCGCATCAAGATCCGCGGTTCGACGATCGCCTCGGGCATGGTGTATCCCGAGCTGCTCATGGCGATGGACTCGGGCCTTGCGAGCGGCACCCTCGAGGGCATCGCCACCCGCGAGCCCGCCTTCGGCCTCGAGGCCACCTGGATCGACCGCTCGATGCGCGAGCGCGCCGAGGGCTCGAACTGGACCGTGGTCGACGCGACCAGCGTCCTTGCGACCCACCTCTCCGAGGTCGTGCGCGTCCACGCCGACGAGCTGCTGACCCGCGAGGAGGTCTCGAACCTGCTCGCCCAGCTCAAGCAGAAGTCGCCCAAGCTGGTCGAGGAGCTCGTTCCCGGGGTGGTCAAGCCGAGCGACCTCCAGAAGATCCTGCAGGCGCTGCTGCGCGAGCGCGTGGCGATCCGCGACCTCGAGACCATCATCGAGACGCTGGCCGAGTGGATTCCGCACACCAAGGACCACGATGTGCTGGTCGAGTATGTGCGCAACGGCCTGCGCCGGGCGATTTGCGCGCAGCACTCCGAGGTCGACGAGCGCGGCCGGGCGCGCCTGCGCTGCGTCACCATGGATCCCGCCCTCGAGGACACGGTGTCTGGCTACATCGACCGCAGCCCCGCGGGCACGAGCTTCACCATTCCGCCGCAGCTGGCGAACCGCATCGCCCGCTCGGTGGCCGAGACCGCCCGTCCGCTCACCGAGGTCGGGCGCAATGTGGTGGTGCTGACCGCGCCGTCGGTCCGCGCCCAGGTGCGCCAGATCCTCGAGCCCCATATTGCGGGCGTGGCCGTCCTCGGGTACAACGAGGTGGTCCGAGGAACCGATGTCGAAAGCGTCGGGCTCGTCCAGCTCGCGCCTGCCTCGATGCAGGGCGTCGCGGCAGGTGCCGCGTAGGCCGGAAGCCCAGCGAACTCGAAACGGAAGCCCCTCGCGACGGCTTGTGCTTCATGCACAAGTCCCTTCTCGCGGGGCGCTTTGGCGTTGATGCCATCGGCCGCGCGCGGGGGTGAATGCCCCAGAGTTCCACGCGCCGCATTCCAAGCAGGATGCTCGGACAGGCGCGATGGGTCGGACCTGAAGGCCACGGGCTTTCGGTTCCGACGAACGAGACCCGGCCGCGGTGCGCGGCCACAAGCCAGGAGGGCTGTCGATGGTCCAACGACCCAAGCTCAAGACCTACCAGGCCTGGACCATGTCCGAGGCGCTTTCCTTCGTGAAGGAGGATCTGGGAGCGGACGCGGTCATCCTGCACACACGCACCTTCGACCGCGGCGGGTTTCTCGGCTTCGGCCGCCGAGTGGTGGTGGAGATCACCGCGGCGCGCGCGGAGGACATGCCGCGGCGTGAGACGCCGAAAGTCGCGGGCGATGCGGCGCGCGCGGGAGGCGTGGGACGCGGTGCGGACGCCGTTCGGGGCAGCGGCAACGACGCCGCGCGGGGTAGCAACGACGCCGCGCGGGGCAGCAACGACGCCGCGCGAAACGGCATCGATGCCGTGCGCATCGGAGCCGCCGCGCGTGCGTATGCGCCGACAATGCAGACGGCTGCGGCTCGCGCGCCCGCGCTGGATCGCGCAAACGATGTTCGGGACACGGCCTTCGGCGTGAGTGGCGGGCCGCGTGACGCGCGCTCGGATGCCGCGCGTGGCGGCGTGGTTTCGAGCGGAGTGGTCTCGAGCAGCGCGGTTCCAAACGGCGCGGCGCTCGACATGGATTCCGAGCGCGAGAAGACCCGTCGCCTTGCCCACGCCATGATGATCCGCCTCGAGCGAGAGTCGGCCGAGCGCGCCGCCGCTGCCGTGAACGAGCAGGCGACGCTGCGTGCCGCCGAGCGTTTCGGTTTCCGCGCCCGCGAGTTCCAGGCGCCGCAGCAGCCGTCCGCGCCCGTCTTCTCGACCGCGCAGCGCTTCGTGCTGATGCCCGAACCGACCGTGGGGGCGTCGGGCGCGATGCGCATGACCGCGGCGCTGGTGCGCCAGCCCGAGCCGCTTCCTTCGATTGTGGATGCGTTTGAGGATGTGGCGGGGGATATGA
>JBJTOV010000161.1:0-6882 GCA_046074745.1 Planctomycetota bacterium
GAGGCCGTCGCCGAACCGTTCCGACCACCGACGACGCCGTCGGCCCTCAGCCGACGGGTGCCCATCTCGAAGACGATGGGTCGCAAGATCCCGCGATCTCGGCACGACGCCGTCGGCCCTCGGCCGACGGGTGCCCATCTCGAAGACGATGGGTCGCAAGATGCCGCGATCTCGGCACGACGCCGTCGGCCCTCGGCCGACGGGTGCCCATCTCGAAGACGATGGGTCGCAAGATCCCGCGATCTCGGCACGACGCACTACCCAAACCCACCGCCGACCCCTCGCGCCGTCACCCGTATCATCGCCGCCATGCCGCTGCCACTTGCCGACATCGTCCGCGCGCTCGGGATGCATGCGCCGCTTGCGCTTGCCGAGCCTTGGGACAAGGTCGGACTTCTTGTCGCGGGCGACGGGCGCCCTGTGTCGCGCGCGCTGCTCGCCATCGACCTCGTGCCCGAGGTGCTCGACGAGGCGCGCGCCGCGGGCGCCGAGCTCGTGATCGCGTACCACCCGCTCCTCTTCAAGCCGCTCGAGCGCCTCGACGGCGCGACCTGGCAGGGCCGCGTGGCCATCGCCGCCGTGCGCGCGGGAATCGCCGTCTACTCACCACACACCGCGCTCGATGCGGTGGCGGGTGGCGTCAACGACTGGCTCGTCGATTCGCTCGCGGGCGAGGCCGCGCCGCGCCGTCCGATCAAGCCCGCGGCCGCCCGGTCGCCGGGCTTCAAGCTCGTCGTCTTCGTGCCGCTCGACGCCGCCGACCGCGTGCGCGACGCCCTCGCCGCCGCGGGCGCGGGCGTGATCGGCGATGATTCCAGGTACACGCACTGCTCCTTCGCCGCCGCGGGGCAAGGCACCTTCCTCGGCGGCGAGGGCGCGAATCCCGCGGTCGGCAAGGCGGGGCGCCTCGAGCGAGTGCAGGAGCTGCGCCTCGAGATGGCCGTGCCCGCCAACGCGCTGGCCCCCGCGGTGTCGGCGCTGCGCGACGCGCACCCCTACGAGGAGCCCGCGTTCGACATCTTCCGCATGGAGCCCGACCCCTCGGCGCGCGGCGCGTCCGCGAATGCGGGCGCGGGCCGCATCGCCACGCTCGCGCAACCCATGACTTCCGACGAAGTTGCGCGCGGGCTCGAACAGCCGCTCGGCGTCGTGCGCACCGACATCGCGCGGGCCTCGGATCCGTCGCGCCGCCACGCGGTGGTCGCGTTCTGCGCGGGCAGCGGTTCGAGCCTGGCCGAGAGCGCCGCGGCAGAGGGCGCCACGCTCTTCGTCACCGGCGAAGCGTCCCACCACGATGTGCTGCACGCCCGATCGCTCGGCCTCGACTTCGTGCTCGCGGGGCACACCAGCACCGAGCGCGGCTACCTGCCGCGCTACGCACGCGCGCTGGCGCAGCGCATCGCGGGCGTCGAGTTTCTCGTGTCGCAGGCCGACCGCGATCCGCTGCGCGCCTGAACGGCCGCGCGGGTGGGGCGTCCGGACCATTCGCACCCAATTCATCGGTTCTTTTCGCAAGGCCGTTGAAAGCCGCGGCGCTGCGAACGAATATCCCCGTGGGCGCAGGTCGCGCCCGTTGTTTGCCCAAGCCACAGGAGGGCTCCCATGCAGGACCAGACGCGCGAGGATTTCGCGATCGGCGCACAGGGCGATACCGGCACATCGAGGTCGAGGGGAACAGGCGGCGCGCGGGCGCGCAAGCATTTCGTCCTCGACACCAATGTGCTGCTTCACAACGCGAACTCGATCTTCAAGTTCGCCGAGCACGAGGTGGTGATCCCCCTCGCGGTCATCGAGGAGCTCGACACCTTCAAGAAGAACAACGACGAGCGCGGCCGCAACGCCCGCCAGGTCACGCGGTCGCTCGACCGCCTGCGCGCGCAGGGCGCGCTGCTCGAGGGCGTGGTGTGGAACGAGCAGGGCGGCTCGATCCGCGTGGCGCGCACGGGCATGGTTCCCGAGTCGCTCGACATCGACAAGACCGACAACCGCATTCTCGCGGTGGCGCAGGAGCTCCATGCGGGCGGCCGCCGCACGGTGTTCATCTCGAAGGACATCAACGCGCGCATCAAGAGCGACGCGCTCGGCGTGCCCGCCGAGGACTTCGAGCACGACCATGTCGCCGCCGACTTCCTGCACGCGGGCTACATCGTGGCCAAGGTGCCGGGCGCGGTGATCGACGAGCTGTACGACGAGCGGCAGCTGCGCGTCGAGCGGCTGGCCGAGTTCGGCGCCACCACGCCGGATGGCGCGCACGGCGTGGAGGTCGAGTGCGTTCCCAACCAGTTCGTGCTGCTCGTCGACGAGTTCGACGACCACCACACGGGCCTTGCGCGCATGCTGGCCGACACGGGCGCGGCGATTCCCGTGACGGGCCCGCGCAAGCCGGTCTACGGCATCATGGGCCGCAATGTGCAGCAGACGATGGCGCTCGAGCTCCTGCTCGACGACGATGTGAAGATCGTCACGCTGACGGGCCCCGCGGGCACGGGCAAGACGCTGCTCGCGCTGGCCGCGGGCCTGCACAAGACGCTGAAGGAGGAGCGCTTCGACAAGCTGCTCACCGCGCGCCCGATCATGCCGCTCGGCCGCGACATCGGCTACCTGCCCGGCGACAAGGACGAGAAGCTGTCGATGTGGATGCAGCCGATCTTCGACAACATCGCCTACCTGCTGTCGACCCGCGGCAGCCATGTGGACGAGCGACCCGAGAGCCGCACGGCCGAGCAGCGCCTCGACCAGCTCATGGCCACGGGCCGCGTGCAGCTCGAGCCGCTCACCTACATCCGCGGCCGCTCGATTCCGCATCAGTTCATGATCGTCGACGAGGCGCAGAACCTCTCGCCGCACGAGATCAAGACCATCGTGTCGCGCGTGGGCGACGGCACCAAGATCGTGCTGTGCGGCGACATCCAGCAGATCGACAACCCGTATCTCGACGCGCAGTCGAACGGCCTTGCGCACTGCATCGAGCGCATGAAGGGCCAGCGCATCGCGGGCCATGTGTCGCTCACCAAGACCGAGCGCTCGAGCCTGGCGAGCCTGGCGGCCGAGATCCTCTGAGCGGCTCGCTGCGAGCCGCGGCATGCACGGCATCAAGAACGCGCCCGCGCGGACCACTGGTCCACGCGGGCGCGTTGCGTTTCAGGCG
Organism: Planctomycetota bacterium; assembly: GCA_046074745.1. Lineage (GTDB taxonomy): Bacteria > Planctomycetota > Phycisphaerae > Phycisphaerales > SM1A02 > QWPT01. The sequence continues at coordinate 3,149 of JBJTOV010000161.1, forward strand.
TGTGGGCGCGGCTCAGTCGTCGCTGCGCCCGAACATCGCGTACAGGCGGAAGAGCATCTTCAGCGACTCGGCGTACACCCACGCGAGCGACACCACGAGGCCGAAGGCGAGCATCCACTCCATCGACTTCGGCGCGCCCGCGGCCACCGCCTCGTCGATCTGCGCGAGGTCGACGAGCAGCCAGAGCGAGGCGACCACGAGGATGAGGCCGTTGATGCCGAGGCCGATCCAGGCGGAACTGCCGCCCTCGAGCGCGGAGCCGAGGCTCAGGAAGGGCATCTGGATGCTGAAGAAGCTCAGGATGAAGCTGACGAGGTAGGTCAGGAAGATGCCGAGGGTGACGACCGCGAGCACCGAGGTGAAGCGGGGGCCGGCGCGCACGATGCCGAAGGTGTGCAGCGCGAGCATCGAGGCCATGATGCTGCCCGTGACGACGAAGGCCTGCATGGCGAGGCCGCCGGGGACGGCGATCGCCATCGTCTTGAGCACCGCCTCGAGCACGAAACTGAGCGCGCCAAGGCCGACGCCCTGCACGATCGCGTAGATCGGCGTGCCGATGGCGGCGGCCTTCGGGCTGCGCGACAGCGCGAAGAACATGACGAGCGAGACCACGAGCGATGCGATCGCCGCGATCCACATGATCGACGGGAAGCTCTGCACGAGCCAGTAGCCGCCCGCGCCGCCCGCGATGGCGAGGCCGACCGCGATGCTGGTCTTCTGCATGACGCCCTGCAGCGAGGCGGCGGCGGCGCCCGAGGCGCGCTCGCCGGCCAGGATCGGGCCAAGTGCGGAGTCGGACAGAACGGGGTTGGTGGAGGTCAGGGTGGACATGGGTGTATTGATCGGCCGACGCGGCCGAGGAAATCCAAGGCGTACTGTACGCACCGCGCGTCGCGGTGTTCATGCCTTCGGGCAGCGGTGACGAAACCCGCGCTCGGCCGCCCGCGCGCAAGTCACGCCGTGCCAAGGACCTTCGCCGCCGCCTCGACCGCCCGCGCCCGGGCCGCCGCGGCGGCCGAGAGCCTGTCGAGATTGCGCGTCTTGACCGACCCGAGCAGTGTTTCGGCGGTCGAGAGCGCGGCCGAGGTCGCCTCGGCGGCCTCGCGCAGCGCGAGCTCCTGGTCGTGGCCCGCCGCGAGCCCGTCCCACGAGGCGAGCATGGCGGCGCCGTCGCGCGCCTCGCGCGCAAGTTTCGCGAGCTTCTCGTCGAGCGGCAGCCCCGAGTAGCCGAGCGCGTCGAGCGCCACGCGCACCGCCGCGGCCTCGAGCCGCAGGTTGGCCACCGCGGCGGTCTGCGAGCGGCTGCGGTAGATCGCATCGGGGTCGGGGCGGTTCTTGTCGGCAAGCGCCTCGGCCCACGCAGGCATGGGCGCAAGCACCGACCGGACGCCGAAGTTCGCAAGCACCGAGTCGGCCCGCGTGGCAAGGCGGTCGGCCGCGCCGCCGACGCCCGCAAGACCGCCGTGGCGCACGAGCGCCGCATCGAGCGCCCCGCGCAGCTTCGCCCCATTCACCCGCGCCACCTCGAGGCAGTGCGGGCAGACGGGTTCGCCGATCGCCTTCGCGCACCGCGTGCAGAAGAGCGACCAGCGCGGCGCGGCGCAGCGGCACGGGGCCGAGGTGCCCGGCGCGCGCTCTGCGCCACAGCCCGCGCAACGCTCGACGGTGCGGGCGGCGAGCAGCGAAGCACCCGCGAAGCGCTGCGTCTCGGTTTGGTCCATGGAGGCGCGACGATAGCGCGTGACGGCTCGCGGGGGCAGGCAAGCGGCGGCTCGCGGCAAAATCCGCTCACCCGCGCTCCCCCGCGAGGGCCGCGTTCTCGGGAGTTTTTTATTCAACCGCCCTCGCTTCGCTTCCGCGCGCGACCGAGGCCATCGTAGATTAGCGTTCCGCGACCCTGGGCCTGAACCCTCGGCTGGAGTGGACGACCCGATGCCTTCTCAGGAATCCGACCAACCACAGTTCGATCTGAGCATCATCGATGGTCCGCTCGACCCGCCCGCGCCGCCTCCGCCGTCATCGGCAGCGGCTCCGCCCCAGGGCCATGTCCGCGACCGCATCGTGATCCTCGGGCGCCGCCGCTCCGGCAAGACGATCTTCCTGGCACGGCTCTACGAGGCGCTCTGGAACAAGTGCGTGTTCGTGGACGGCAAGCTCCTGAAGCCCGGCACGGAGCCGACCGGCGGGAATGTGGAGCGCATGTCGTGCCGCGCCATGGCGGGCGCGTCCCACATGCACTTCATGCGCATGATCGACGACATGCGGAGCGGACGATGGCCCGCGGCGACCGCGGGCTACCACGCTGCGGACATCGTGGTCGAGCACAAAGGCGAGGAGTTCACGGTGACCGCCCTCGACTATCCGGGAGAGGTGTTCCACCGGGCCTTCCTGCAGGACGCCGACACTCCCGACGCGGTCGAACTGAAGGCGACGGTCGACCGTGCGCTCGCGGCGATCCTCCTGATCGACCCGGCGGTCGTCGCTGCGGGCGGCGTCGAGGCGCATGACGACACCTTCGGCCTCATGCAGGCGGCGGCGCGCATCCGCGCGGGCGCGAACGGCGACGGCGTTCCGATCGCGATCGTCTTCACGAAGGCCGATGTCAACAAGTCGTTCCTGAAGGAGGCGGGAGGCGTGCGCGAGTTCGCGCACAAGCACTTCGCGCAGCTGTTCTCGGCGGTCGAGCGCACCGCGGTCTTCCCCTGCGCGGCTGTTCGCGAGAAGCGGAACGCCCTTGGGAAGACGATTCCCGATGTGTCGCGTTCGAGCGACAATGTGGTGGAGCCGCTGCGCTACTGCCTCGATTCGGTCCTGCAGTCCAGGAAGTCGGAGCGCCGCCGGGAGGCGCGCCGCGTGCAGGAAGCCGAACGCGAGGCCGATGAGATCGCAGAAGAGGTGGAGTCCCAGCACTCCAATGTGGGATGGATCGTGTTCGCGGTCGCGGTGGCGCTGCTGATGCTCACGGTGCTCGTCGTCGCGTTCGCCGCCCTCAGCAAGTGACCGCCCGCTCACCAAGGGGAGCTTCGCATGGCCAACGCAGATGTGCATGTGCTCGGATCGCGCTCGGGCTACTGCACGCGCGCCGCGTCGCCCTCGGTGACGCGGTCTGAGCGAGAGGAACTCGAGCAGCTTCACCTCGGCGAGGTTGGATCCGCGAGCGAGGCGGCGGCGCTGCGCGAGCGCGCGGCGATGTCGGGCCGTCCCCTGCGCAGCGGACGCATCGCAATCTCACGCATGATGCCCTCGGGGGCCGTCGACGATGCGGGACGGCCGACCGTCGAGGTGGTCTCGGTGATCCTCGATCCGCGGGACTATGTCGAGTGCACGGGCGCGCTGCCTCGGCTCTCGACCGACGCCGCGTGGTGGGACGCGGCGCGCGATTCGGTCTCCGGCGGGGTCCGCGTGCCTGAGGCCGACACGCGCGCGCAGCCGTCGAGCGCCAAGATGCTCTCGATGCTGGACGCGTGGATGCATCAGCGACGCGCGGGCGGAGTCGTGGTGCTTTCGAGCGAAGATGCGGGGGCGCTGCTGGAGTTCGTCGCGCTGCTCGCGGACGAGGACCAGCAGCAGTGCCGCTGGGGCGTCGGAATGAGCTCGCCAAGCCTGCTCACCGACATCTGCGCGCTCAGCCCGGGCGGCAACTCGAGCGGCATGCGCAAGGCGATCCGCATGCAGGTCGGCGGCCGCGCATACTGCCCTGATGAGATCGCCGCTGCTTCGCGGCGGTCCGCAGG
>JBJTOV010000162.1:0-5178 GCA_046074745.1 Planctomycetota bacterium
TTCACCTTTGCTCGCTTTGGTGGGAATGATGCGCGGGGTTTGAGCGCTCGCAACTGGCATGCTGGTGCGGCTGCGCCGCACGAGCATGCCTTTGCTCGCTTTGGCGGGCTTCACGCGCGGGGTTTGAGCGCTCGCAACTGGTGAACTGGTGCGGCTGCGCCGCACGAGTTCACCTTTGCTCGCTCTGGCGGGCGTGGCGCGCCGCTGTCAGCGAGTCGGTGCCAGCGACTTGCCGAGGATCACGATGGTGCGGCGGGTTCCGTCCATGTCGCAGGCGTCGGGCAGCGTGCCCCAGTCGGTGAAACCGCGGGAGCGGAACAGGCGCAGGCTCGGCTCGTTGTGGGCGAAGCAGATCGCGAGGATGCGGTCGATGCCGCAGCCGGGCGCGCGCTCGAGCAGCATGTTCAGCAGCGCGTGGCCGATTCCCTGGCCCGCGTGGGACTGCGACACATACACCGAGATCTCCGCCGTCGGCGCGTACGCGGCGCGGTCCTTGAAGTTGGTGAAGCTGCCCCAGCCGACCACGGTGCCGCACTGGTCGGCCACCACCACGGGGCGCGTGGCGAGGTCGCGGTTCCTGAACCACGCCGTGCGCGCCTCGAGCGTCTGCGGCTCGAGGTCGGCCGTCGCGATGCGCAGCGGAATGGCCTCGTTGTAGATCGCGAGGATCCGCGGAAGATCCGCCTCGGTTGCGGAGCGCAGCACGGTGGGCGCGCTCACGACGCATCCCCCGTCGCGATGCACACATTCGTGGGCTCGGTGAAGAAGTCGAGCGCGTGCGTGCCGCCCTCGCGGCCGATGCCCGAGTCCTTCGTGCCGCCGAACGGAACGCGCAGGTCGCGCAGCATCCAGCAGTTCACCCACACGGTGCCCGCGTCGAGCGCGCCCGCCATGCGGTGCGCCCGCGACAGGTCGCGCGTCCACACGCTCGCCGACAGGCCGTAGCGCGTGCCGTTCGCCATCGCCACCGCGTCGCGGTGCCTGTCGAATCCATGCACGGTCACGACGGGCCCGAAGGTCTCCTCCTGCACGCACGCGGATTCCTGCGGCACGCCGAGCAGCACGGTGGGCCGAAGGAACGCGCCTCCCGCGACGCGTGCGGGAAGTCCGCGCGGAATGTCGCCGCCCGCGGCCACCACGCCGCCGTCCTTCACGCCGCGGTCGATGGCGGCCATCACCTTCTCGCGGTGCGCCTTCGAGATGAGCGCGCCGAGGTCGGTCTCGGCCCCGAGCGGGTCGCCCACATTGAGCCCGCGCGCCGCGTCGGCGAAGCGCTCGGTGAATTCCTTCATGCGCGATCGATGCACCAGGATGCGCGACGAGCACAGGCAGATCTCGCCCTGGTTCAGGAACGAGCTGCGCACGATCTCGGGCAGCGCGACCGAGAGGTCCGCGTCCTCGCACACGATCGCCGCGTTCTTGCCGCCAAGTTCGAGCGACGACGGCACCAGACGCTCGCCGCAGCGCGCCGCGATGCGGCGGCCGGTGGCGGTGCCGCCCGTGAAGCTCACCGCGCGCACCTCGGGGTGGTCGACGATTCCCTGCCCCGCCTCGGGCCCGAGCCCCTGCACGATGTTGAGCACGCCCGCAGGCAGGCCCGCGGACCGCGCGATCTCGCCAAGCACCGCGGCGGTCGTGGGCGTGAGTTCGCTCGGCTTCGCAATCACGCAGTTTCCTGCGGCGAGCGCGGGCGCGATCTTCCAGGTGAAGAGATAGAGCGGAAGGTTCCACGGCGAGATGCAGCCCACGGTGCCGAGGGGCCTGCGCAGCGTGAAGTTGATGGCGCGCGCCGGACGCTCGGTCGAGAAGCTCTCGCCCGCGCCGTGCAGGATCGCGGTCGCGAAGAAGCGGAAGTTGGCCGCCGCGCGCGGGATATCGAGCGAGCGCGCGAGCGACAGCGGCTTGCCCGTGTCCTCGCACTCGAGAAGCGCGAGCTCGTCGAGCCGCGACTCGATGCCCGCCGCGATCGCGAGCAGGATGCGCGAGCGGTCGCCCGCGGGCATGCGCCCCCACACCGCGAACGCGAGCCGCGCCGCCTCGGCCGCGCGCGCCACATCGGCCGCGTCTCCACGCGCCACCGCGCGCAGCGGCTCGCCCGTCGCGGGATTCTCGCGCATCACGCGCGCGCCGCCTGCAGGCGGCACGAACGCTCCTCCGATGAAGTGGTCGACCTCTCGCATGCGTCCTCACTGTGCGGCCAGGCGGCCGCCGTCGACGGGAAGGTTCACGCCGTTCACATAGCTCGCGGCGGGCGAGGCGAGGAAGGTGATCGCGAGCGCCAGCTCGCGCGCGTCGCCGAGCCGGCCCGCGGGAATCGTGGCGATCGCGTCGCGCTCGACCTCGTCCACCGTGGTTCCTCCGCGCGAGGCCTTGCCCTTGAAGAGCGCGTCGAGCCGCGCCGTCTTCGTGAACCCCGGCATCACATTGTTCACGGTGATGCCGAATCGTCCCAGTTCGCCCGCGAGCGTGCGCGTCCAGTTCGCCATGGCCGCGCGCACGGTGTTCGACACGCCGAGCCCCTTGATCGGCGTGAACACCGAGGTGCTCGTGATGTTGACGATGCGACCGTATCCCGCCTCGCGCATCGATGGCGCGCACGCCTGCGCCCATGCCTGCGCGCAACCGAGATGCATGGACATCGCGGCCACATAGTCGGAAGGCTTCGCCTCGATCGCCATGCCTGCGGCAGGGCCGCCCGTGTTGTTCACGAGGATGTGCACCGCGCCGAGGCGCTGCGCCGTCGCGTGCGCCACGCGCTCGGTGGCGGCGAGGTCGCTGAAGTCGGCCTGCACGCCGTCGTGCGCGAGCGGCGAGATCGCCTTCAGCTCCGCGAGCACCTTGGCGAGCCCGTCTTCGTTGCGGCCGACGACGGTGACGCGCGCGCCCGCGCGGGCGAACTCGAGCGCGGTGGCGCGCCCGATGCCCTGCGTGGCGCCGCAGACGATGGCGGACTTTCCGTGGAGTGAGAACGGGGATTCGCTGGTCACGCGCGCAGGATACGGCCTCGCGACGGCCGCGGCGCGTGCCGCCGTTCAGCTGAACGCGTTCAGGAGCAGCGTCATGTCGGCCGCATCCACCGTTCCGCTGCCGTCGAGGTCGGCCGGGCCGCCCGAGCCCCACGCGTTGAGCAGGATCGCGAGATCGGCCGCGTTCACGATGCCGTCGCCGTTCAGGTCGCCGAACACGCCGCACTTCCCGGGAACCACGAAGGTCTTCACGGGGCTGTTCGCGACATTGTTCGAGACATCGAGCGCGCGCACCCAGTATTCGACGCCCGCGCATGCCGCCTGCGCAGGGATCACGCCGCGCCACAGGTTGTTGCCCGACCACGCCATCGCCACCTGCTGCGGCTTTCCGCCGTCGACGCGGTAGACGAGATGCACGCCCTTGTCGTCGTAGCCGCGGTCGCTCGTGATCTGGTCGAACACCTCGGTGCGCACCACGAACGGCCCGAGCCCCGCGGGCGTGACCTGCTCCACCAGCCTGATGTTCGGCGCGATCGTGTCGGCCGGGCCCGTGTTCACATAGATCCGGTTCTGGAACGCGCCCGATTCGCCCTGCGCGGTGATGATGTCTGGCTTGCCGTCGCCGGTCAGGTCGCCCACCTTCACATCGAGCGAGCTGTCGGTGACCGACGGCAGCACGCCCGTCGTGACCTGCGCGAAGGTGCCCGTGCCCGTGTTGCGGTAGATGCGGTCGGGCCCGCCGAGCGCCGCGACCAGGAGGTCGAGGTCGCCGTCCATGTCGAAGTCGATGAAGCGCGAGTCGTTGTCGTCGACCGTCGGATTCGGCGAGATCTGCGACGAGACATTCGTCCACGAGGTGCCTGCGCCGTTGTTGCGCAGCAGGAGCTCGGTGTTCGTCGCGCCGGCGTTCACGCCGATGAGGTCGAGGTCGCCGTCTCCCTCGATGTCGCCGAAGTCGTACGAGTAGCAGGTGGCGTCGGTGACGAACGGCGCGAGCTTCGCGAAGGTGCCCGCGCCGTCGTTGATCCACAGCTGGCTCGAGTTCGTCGTCGACGCGCGCGTGCCGATGTGGAAGTCGAGATCGAGGTCGTTGTCGATGTCGCCGAACACGCAGTCCATCTGCTCGGCGAGCGCCGTCGACGGGAACTGCGTCGTCGAGGCGTCGGTGAACACGCCCGTGCCGTCGTTCAGGAACAGCCGCGGCCGCCCCGTGGTCGAGAACCGGTTGGCGCCCGAGTTGCAGATCAGGATGTCGAGGTCGCCGTCGTTGTCGATGTCGCCGAACTGCGCGCGCGCCGAGCCCATCGTGATGTTCGGCATGCGCGCGACGGTCTGGTCGCTGAAGGTGCCCACGCCGTTGTTGATCAGCAGCAGCGGCCTGCGGTTGAAGTCCTGCGCGAGCACGAGGTCCCAGTCGCCGTCGCGGTCGACATCGCCCGCCTCGACGCCGCGGAAGCAGCCCGTGATTCCCGCGGCGCGCAGGTCGGTCTCGTCGGCGAAGGTGCCCGTGCCGTTGTTCACGAACACGCGAGGCTTGAGCAGCGTGCCGAGCGCCGAGTATCCGCCGCCGTTCGCCCACACGATGTCCTTGTCGCCGTCGCCGTCGATGTCGACGATCGTGCACTGGTTGGTGTACTCGGCCTGCACGGGAAAGCGCGTCGAGGTCTGGTCGACGAACTGCTGCGCCTCGGCCGCGGAGGCTGCGAGGGCCAGCGTGGCGAACAGCGCCACAGGAAGGATGCGGTCGACAGGGCTCGGATGCGCGGACTCGATCATGGGCAGGCGACCTTCCGCCCGCGGGCGGGCATGTGCGAATCTACTCTCGGAACGAGCGGCATCGAAGCGGGTCCGCGGGTCTTTCCGCGGATTCGTGCGGACCGGACGCACCCCTGTCTGGCGAATTGCGGAGATGATGGGACCATGCCCGCCTTGCGTCCGTCGTTGCCACCGTCGTTGCGCGCGGTCGCCGCGCTGCTGGTCGCCGTCGCGGCGCTCGCCCGCGGGGCGGCCGCGCAGTCGAACGCCGCCGTGGAGTACGAGCGGCTCGCGGGCCTGCTCGCGGAGATCGAGGACGGCCCCGACGCGCTGCTCGACCACGCCGAAGGCGACTCGCTCGAGGCGTACCTCGAGGGCGGAGCGGCCGATGCGCGCGTCGAGGCGTGGCTCGCCCGCACGCGGCCGATCGCGCCCGACATCCTGCGCGCCACCGACA
>JBJTOV010000163.1:0-5349 GCA_046074745.1 Planctomycetota bacterium
CCGAGCTGGCCGCCCGACATGTAGAGCATCTTCGGCGCGTTGTTGAGGATCGGATCGGCCGCGACGAGCGAGAACGACCACGACATGAACTCGACGATCGGGCGCAGGCCCATCGCCGCAGCGCCAATCGCCATGCCCGCGAAGCCCGACTCCGAGATCGGCGTGTCGATGATGCGGCGCTCGCCGAACTCGGCCAGCATGCCCTTCGACACCTTGTAGGCGCCGTCGTACTGCGCGACCTCCTCGCCGAGCAGGAACACGCGCCTGTCGCGGCGCATCTCCTCGCTCATCGCCTCGCGGATCGCATCGCGGAACTCGATCTCGCGCACGGGGCCGGCGAGCGTCTCGGGCTCGCGGAACAGCGGGTTCGACATCACGGCGGTCATACCAGGCCTTCCTTTCCGTCGGTCGCGCGGAAGCCGCACACATTGGTCGCGCCGCCCATGAACTCGGGCAGCGACGAACCGGTGAATCGGCCCCACGGCTCGACGAACACATCGGTGTAGAGATCGGACAGCGGCGGCTCGGGCGACTCGTTGGAGAACTGGATCGCGTCGCGAACCTCCTCGCGGCACGACGCCATGATCTCCTTGATCGAGGCCTCGGTCACCACGCCGTGGTCGAGCAGCGACCGCTCGAACTTGCCGATCGGATCGTTGGTCTCGTGCCGCTCCTCCTCCTCGCGCGTGCGGTACTTGCGCGGGTCGGACATCGAGTGGCCCTTGTAGCGGTAGCACTTCATGTCCACGATCGCGGGGCGCGAGTTCTCGCGGCACCACTCGGCGAGCGCGTGCATGTCGTGGTACACGGCCAGCACATCCATGCCGTCGATCACGGCCTCCTTCAGGCCGTGGGCGCGTCCCTTGATGCACAGGTCGTGGCTCATGGTCGTGCCGCGGTGGATCGCGGTGCCCATCGAGTAGCCGTTGTTCTCGATGATGAAGATCACGGGGATGTCCAGCAGGCCCGCGAGGTTCATCGCCTCGTAGAACGCGCCCTGGTTCACCGCGCCGTCGCCGAGGAAGCACAGCGACACGCGGCGGTTCTTGCCGCCGTTGACGACCTCGTCCTCGTACTTGGTGGCGAAGGCCAGCCCCGCGCCGAGCGGCGTCTGCGCGCCGACGATGCCATGGCCGCCGTACAGGTTGTTCGGACGGTCGAACATGTGCATCGAGCCGCCCTTGCCCTTCGCGCATCCGCCGATCTTGCCGTACATCTCGGCCATGCACGCCCGGCTGGTCATGCCGCGGGCGAGCGCATGGCCGTGGTCGCGATAGGCGGTGACGATCGGGTCCTCGTGGCGCACGGCCTGCGTGCAGCCGACCGCGACGGCCTCCTGTCCGATGTAGACATGGCAGAAGCCGCCGATCTTCTTCTCCTGGTAGCTCTGCATGCAGCGCACCTCGAACTCTCGGATGAGGTGCATGTCGCGCAGCCACTTGACGAGCGTCGCGGGCGGCAGGCTCGGCAGCTTGCGCGGCGCGCCGACCCAAGGCTGGTCCGTGTGGGACGGAACGGTGGATGTGGTCGTGGTGGACATGGGATTCTCTGGTTGAACCGTCGCCGCGGCGGCGCCGCCCTTCCGAGGGCTGGCCGACGCACCGCGCGGAGCGCCCTTCGGCGCGCGCGCGGCGGACTTCTTCGACGGCTTGGCGGACCGCGCCGAACGGGTCGGGGACGCCCCCCGCTTCGCGGCGGCCTTCGGCTTCTGCCTGGACTTGTTCGGCTTGCGGGACGGGATCGGACCACTCGCGAAGCGGCTCGGGCGGGGAACCCGGGCCATGCGGACGCCGCCAGGCAACAGCACCTGGCGGAAAGTCGTGCATCTATACCCGAAATCGCGGTGTTTCGGCAAGGCTACGAGGCCGCGCAGGCCGCGGTGCGGACGCCATAACGACGCGCGGCGCACGCAGTTACGGGCGCCGCGCGGTTCATGGTGGTTCCATGGCTTTCAGCCGCCCGTCGCCGGCGCGGCAGGCGCGGCATCGGTCATCGTGCGGGCCTTCTCGTCAAGCTCCTTCAGCGCGCGCGCCTGCAGCAGGACGAGCGCGAGCTCGAGCTGCGGGTCGATGCCCTTCGAGAGAAGCTCGCTCACATCGGGACGCGGCTTGGGATCGGCCTTCTTCTGCTCGATCACATCGGCGTTCTGTCGCAGCGTGACCGACTTCTCGATCTGGTCGGGCGTCATCTTCACCACGATGTCAGGGTTGACGCCCCAGTCGGTGGCGCCCGGGCGCTTGTGCACCAGGCGGCCTTCGGTCTCGCCCGGGCCGGGCGGAAGCACATAGTACTGCGTGGTCAGCTTGAGCTGCGCGTCGGAGCGCGCATCGCCGCACGGATGCACGGTCTGCACCGAGCCCTTGCCGAACGAACGCTCGCCGAGCACGACCGCGCGGTCATGCGCCTTGAGCGCGCCCGACACGATCTCGCTGGCGCTCGCCGAACCCTGGTTCACGAGCACGACAAGCGGAAGGTCCTTGTACACGGCCTTCGACGGCTCCGCCATCATCTGCCACACCTGCGCGCCGTTGCGGTCCTGGCCCGACACGATGCGGCCGCGATCGAGGAACGCGTTCGAGAAGTCGACCGCGCTGCGCAGCATGCCGCCCGGGTTGTGGCGCAGGTCGAGGATCACGCCGCGAAGCGCGCGCTCCGAGCGCATCTCGTCGATCGCGTCCATGAAGTCGGCGAAGCTGTCCTCGTTGAAGCTCGTCAGCCGCACATAGCCGATGCCCGCGTCGGCATCGACATACCAGTCCCACAGCGGCGATCCGTTCGTGTCGAGGCCCTTCTTCCACCAGCCGTTCACCGAGCGGATCTTGATCTCCTCGCGCTTGAGCGTGATGTCGAACGGCTCGCCGGCGCCCTCGCGGCGCACCGTGAGCTTGACATCCTGCCCCGCGGGGCCCGTGATCGAGTCGACCGCCTTGTTCAGCGTCCATCCCACGGTCGACTTGCCGTCGACGCCAACGATGCGGTCGTCGTTCTCGATTCCTCCGCGGAACGCAGGTCCGCCCTCGAGCGGGTTGATCACCTGGATGTCGCGGCGATCGTCGTGGCGGATCATGATTCCGACGCCGACGAAGTTGCCCTTCACCATCTGCTCGAAGCGGCGCAGCTGGTCGGGCCAGATGATCTGCGTGTACTCGTCCTCGAAGCGCTTCGAGAGCTCCTCGATGGCGCCGTCGCCGAACTCGCGCATCACGACCGTGGCGGGAAGCTTCGGGCCGGCCTCGTTCGCGGCCAGCAGGTCGCGCAGCGCCGCGTTGTACTGCGGACGGCCGACCGTATCGCGGTTCAGTCGCGCCAGGCCCTCGAGGTTCCGCACGGCGGCGTCGGCGAGCATCTGCGCCAGGGCCGAGTCCTTCAGGCCCTCGAAGTTCTCCGCGAGCGCCGGCGTCGTGGCCAGCACGCGCACCGCGTCGAGGCCGCCCTTCACCAGCGGCTCCCATCCGCCCGAGGAGATGTGGTCGTTGGCGGCGGTCGTGAGCGCCGTCGTCAGCATCCCCTTCGAGATGCCCTCGAGCGCTTCCTTCCAGTCGTCGGCGAACGCCTCGTTGAACTCGGGGAACGGCTTGCCCGGCTCCACGCGCTCGGCGTAGGCCTTGCGCAGGCGGTAGAGCTCGCGCGGCGCGTACTGGGCAAGCAGCATCACGCGCTTGTTCACCTCGTCGAGCTGCGCGTCGTAGCGGCGGAAGGTCGCGGCGTCGCCCGACTCCTCGAACAGCGTGCGCAGCCGGAACATGATCTCCTGCGCGGTCAGCCAGTCGCCGCTCTGCTGCACCTCGCCAAAGCGCTTCTCGGCGAGCGGCACGATCTCCTTCATCTCGGGAAGCGCGAGCGCGGCCGCCCAGTCGTCGGACAGCGTCTGCAGCTTCACGGCCGCGGTCAGGGCCTTGGTCAGCTCGCCCGCCGCCATCTCGCGGTGCATGTCCTCGAGCGCCTTGGCGCGGTCGGCCTCGCGCGTCTTCGAGCCCTCGTCCGCGTGCTCCGTGCGGCTTGCGATCCGCTCGCGCAGGCGCGCCGCCTCGGCGCCCGCGCTCGACTCGGGCACGCTGCGCAGCGCCTCGTCCACCGCCTTCGAGTCGCCGCTCTTCGCGGCGTTCCACACGCCATCCGACCAGCGCGCGACATCGGTCGAGCTGGCGAGGGCGAACGGCGCACGCGCCTCGCCCTCGGCGAACGCGGCCCCGCCAACGGCATGGAGAGGCGCAGAGACAAGCAGGCCCGCCGTCACGAGGACCGCGGGAACTGCGAACGACCGAATGAAGCGCGGGAGAAGGGACTGCATGGCTTGGCTCCGCTTTGTGGCCACAGACGGGAACGCCGCCTGCGCGGAAGACCGTCCACGGCGTTGGATCCCAGGGCACAGTGTCCCAGAATCCTGCCGTTTGGGTACCTTCCGTGTACCGTTTCTATCGGCGTTCGGTTCAGCCCCGTCGGAGCGGCCTCCGAGAATTCGGCATGACGATCCCCATCCCGCCAAGCCAGCTTCGCTCAGGCGGCTCAGGTGGCACAGATCCACCTCCGAAGCCCGAGGCAGCGCCCGCAAGCGCAGGAACGCGCCCGCCGCCGCGCGTGGCCGACGAGGCCTTTCCCTGCGATTCATGCGGCTACGACCTGCGCGGCCGACCCTCGGGCGCGCGCTGCCCCGAGTGCGGCACGGTGATTCCGCGCCGGCGTCCGCAGCGCGTGTCGCACGGAACGGCCGAGAGCCTGGTGCGCGAGCACGCCTTCGACGCCTCGACCGTGCTCGCGTGGACGAGCCTGGGCGCCGTGGTGGTCGCGGTGGGTGCGCCATGGCTCGGGGCGCTCGGGATGGCGCTCGCGGCGTGCGTCGCGCTCGCGCCGTTGTTCCGCGTGTTCGCGCTGCGCTGGCTCGGCGAGATTCCCGAACCGCTCCTTGCGGGTGCGCGGCGCGAACTGACGCGCATGCGCGTCGCCAACTGGTTCGAGTTCGCGCTCGGCGCCATGACGGCGCTCTTCACCGTGCTCGGTTCGGCGGGCCTCGTGCCTGCGGGCTCCCGCGCGTTCTACCTGACGCTCGTCGGCTGCTGGTTCTCCGCGATCATCGCCACCATGTGGCTGCAGACGCGGCTGTCCGACGCTCTGGCGCCGCAGCTGGTCGAAGAGGGGGAGATTCCGACATGCCCCACGGGGCATGGGCGCAAGGTGCTCGCGGCGGCAGCGGCGCTCCTCGCGGCCGCGACTGCCTTCGGCGGCGCGTCGGCCGCCGCGAACGCGCCCGAGTGGCTCGGATTGACCTCGGCCCTGCTCTTCGTGCTCGGCGGCCTTGCCACGACCGCCGCGTGCCTGACGGTGGCCGCGCAAGCGCTCCTTCTCGGCCAG
>JBJTOV010000164.1:0-5074 GCA_046074745.1 Planctomycetota bacterium
CCGCGAGCCGTAGAATCCCGCGTGCCGCGTTTCCGCGGCGACTGCGAGGTTTCCGATGGGCATGACCGAAGGCGACAAGAAGTATGCAGGCAGCCTGAACCACGCGATGATCGACGGCCCCGAGGGCCACGCCGCGCAGGAGTACGCGAACCGTTTCGGCGAGCCGGGCTACAGCGACATCGAGCGGGTCTACATCCGCCAGCGCTACGACGGCTACACCGAGGAGAACCAGCAGAGCTGGCAGACGCTCTACGACCGCCAGATGGCGTACCTGCCCGAGCACGCGTCGCAGGTCTACCTGCGCGGCGCGAAGGCGATCAACCTCGTGCGCGACCACATCCCGTACCTCGAGGGTCCGAAGAGCGTCAACCACTTCCTCGCGAAGCTGACGGGCTGGCAGAGCCGCGCGGTGCCTGGCTACCTGCCGGCGAAGGCGTTCTTCGCGTGCCTCGCGCGGCGCGAGTTCCCGACGACGGTCGTGATCCGGCCGAAGGAGTCGCTCGACTACCTGCCCGAGCCCGACATCTTCCACGACATCTTCGGGCATGTGCCGCTGCACGCCGACCCGGTGTTCGCCGACTTCCTGCAGACCTACGGCAAGGCGGCGCTGCTCACGAACGACCCGTACCACACCGAGCGCCTCGCGCGGCTCTTCTGGTTCACCGTCGAGTTCGGTCTGATCCGCGAGGGCGGCGAGATCAAGCTCTACGGCTCGGGCCTGATCTCGAGCCCCGGCGAATCGAAGCACGCGCTCATGAGCCCCGAGGTCGACCGCAGGCCGTTCGACCTCGACACCGTGTGCAACACCAGCTTCGAGATCGACCACTACCAGCCCGTGCTGTATGTGCTCGAGAGCTTCGAGCAGCTGCGCGACGCGATGAACAGCTACGCGACGCGGCTGATCGATGCGGCGCAGCGCACACCGGTCGGGGCGTAGGCCGCGGGCGGGCGGGACGCGAAGAACCATGGAAATCGGCGCGCGCCAAGGGTGTGGCGCGCGCCGTTGTCTTGGGGCTGGTCGTTCGGGTGCTTCGCGTCGATCAGGGGCAGGTGCCCCAGCCCGAAAGAACGATCGCGAGATCGGAGCCGTTCACCGCACCATCGCCGGTGATGTCGGCCTGCGGGTACTTCGGACTCGCGGTGCCCCAGTTCTGGAGGATGATGGCGAGGTCGACGCCGTTGATGGAGGTCGAGTAGTCGACATCGCCAAGGCAGCAGGTCGGAGCACAAGTACCGCACGCGTTCGTAGGGCAGCCGGCGCATGTGCCGTTGAGCGGTCCCGCCAGGCTGGGGCAAGGATCAGAGGTGTTCGGTACTCCATCTCGATCGGTGTCGAAGTCCTCTACGACGATGGAAGCCGAGCCAGCGAGCGAACCGATCGGATTTCGGCCCGCGTCGTCGACAAGCGGGTTTGCCTGCTCGAATGACCACGCGCCTACGAGCCCCGGCCTCTGCGCGGCCTGCGCAGGCGTGTACTCCAAGGTCATCTCGGCGACGATCTCCTCCTGCGTCCTCGCGACTGACCAAATCCGGATGTTGTCCATCGCACCAAAGGTCGTCTGGCCACACCGCTCTCCGAAACGCAGCTCTGTTTGAATCTGCTCCAAAGTGTCGGTGCCTGCCACGGTAGATCCCGATTGCACGCCATTGATGTAGACCTTCACGAGATCGGTTGCGCTGCTCAAAGTCACCGCATAATGAGTCCATCGGCCCACGGTGAATGAAACCGGATAGTCACAGAGTCCTCCGAGCTCCGCTTGCAGGACACCTTGGGGCCGAAACTGAATCGTGATCCCTGCTGTGGAGCACCCGCGCTTGGACACCGGCCTTCCCTGATCGCCCGCAACCCCGGTCCCGACAATCCAGAACTCGACGGTCAATGCCCCGCTCTGCGCGGGAAGGAACTGAACAGGATCGTGCGCAATCACCATCGAAGGGCTTCCGCCTGGCGGGAGCCGCAGCACATGGTTTTCCGCGGAAGCGCTTCCTGCAAAGGCCACACTGGTGGCCAAACACATGCCAAACTGACGCATACCTTGCTCCTCGTCGGGGTGATCTGTCTTCGCCGCGCGTGGCTCGGAACGGCCTTCGCCTGCGGGCAATCTGAGACAGGCCGCTCCGTAGAGGAGGGGCGGAAGGATTCCAAGCAAGATGATGGCCGCGCGCCCGCGAGCGGCTCGAAGCTCGGGCGCCTTTGCAACGGCTTCGCCTAATCGCAACCACTGCTCGTCGCGGAACATGCATCGATCTCTCACGGCCCCACGAGCCTCGACACATCCGCGATCGCGTCCTCCATTTCGTGTTCAGTCACGCCCTCGAGCGCGAGCAGCCACTTGGTCCAGTCGCGGACCTTGGCTTGCGCGAGACGGGCCGCGGGGCGGGCGCTTTCGAGGCGCATGCCCAGTTCGCGGGCGGCGTCCTCGTAGGAGATCCCGTCGATGAAGTGGCGCTCGAACATGGCCCACGCGGCGGCCTTGCCTGCCGCGACCAACTCGTCGCGCGCGCGTTCACACGCCTCGCCAAGCACGCTGCGGGCCCACGCGCGCTCGAGCTCGCGGAAGGCGCGGTCGTCGGCGGGAGCGGCGAGCGCGTCGGCGCCCTCGGGATGCATCGCGTCGAGCGAGGCGCCGTCGCGGCGCTCGCGGCGCAGGCGTGCGCGGCGCTCCTCGCGCAGGTAGAGCAGCATGCCGTTCGCGAGGAACCGGCGCAGCGGCATCGCGCTCTCGAACCACTTGAGCAGGTACTGGTCGCGCGCGAGTCGGCTGGCGAAGAAGCCGTTCACGAGCGCTTCGGCGTCGTCGAGCCAGCCGAGACTCGAGCATTTCGCGTAGATGCGCAGCGGCTCGGCGTAGCGCGCCATCACGCGGGAGCGGAGTTCGGCGGCGATGCGCGCGTCGTGCGGCGCATCCATGACGCGGGTGGCGAGCCAGGTCCACTCGGTCGAGGGGAAGTGGTCGAAGTCGGATCGTGCAGGGCCGCGCATGTGTGCGAGACAGGCCTCGACGGGCCCGAGAGGCGCGCATCATGGCGTGAAATCGTGTGTTTCGCTTGCCTCGGTTGGCACATGCAGGCGGCGCGGGTACCTTGGAGGCATGGGCAGGAAGCACATCGCCCCCATCGCGCTTGCGCTTGTCGCGGGGGCCGTCGCGTCGGCGGCCGTGGTGTTCACCACGAACGGGCCATTCGGCGGCTTCTTCGGACTGTGGGGCGCGGACCTCAACCCGCAGCAGAAGGCGGCGGAGCGCTTCGTGCCCGCGGCTGGACACACGCTCGACGATGTGCGGCTCTGGCTAATGAACAACTCGGGCTCGATGTACGGCACGGTGACGCTGCGGCTCGAGCTCGATGCGACCGAGGTCGGGATGGGAGGGGTTTCGCGGCCGAGCGGTATCGCGCTCGAGGAGTGGTCGTTCCCGATCCAGACGCTCGGGTGGAACCCCGTGCAGCATGTGGCGGCGAGCGGCTCGAACCCCGTGCTGCGTGCGGGGCGCAAGTACTGGATCGTCGCCGCGAGCAGCGCGCCGAACGGGCAGAACCCCGTGTGGAACTTCGCGTCGAGCGGGAACGCCTACACGGCGATCCTGCAGCTTGACGGCAGCTGGGGGGCCGGGAGCGGCGCGGCGCTCACGCTGACCGTGAACGGAACGCCCGGCGCGCCCGCCAAGGGCGATGTCGACCGCGACGGGACGGTGGGCGCCAAGGATCTGGCGGCGCTGCTCGGCGCGTGGGGCGCGGTGCAGCCATTCGCGGGTGATTCGGACGCGAACCAGGACGGCGCGGTGAACGCGGCGGATCTCGGGGAGCTGCTGGCGAACTGGAGCATCTAGGGACCGCGGGGTGCTGGCGGGCTTCGGACGCGCGGGCGCCGCGAATTACACTGCTCGGCCAATGGCCAAGAAGCAGACCTCCCCCGCCGCCGCCGCGTCCGAACCGCAACTCAATGGGATCGCCTTGGGCGAGTACGCCGCGCGGCGCGAGCATGTGCTGCGCGCGCTGAAGGATTCGGTCGGGCTCGTGTTCGCGGGCGACATGGATGCGAGCATCCACGGCGAGTTCCGCGCGCACCCGCATTTCCAGTACCTGACGGGCGTCGTCGACGAGCCGGGCGCGGTACTGCTGCTCGATCCGCTGAACCCGGTCGAGGCGCGGCGCGCGATCCTGTTCCTGCGGCCGCTGAACCCCGAGCTCGAGAAGTGGGACGGTTTCCGCGAGGAGATCTCGTCGAAGCTGAAGGCGCAGTACGGCGTCGGCACGATCATGCGCACGACGGCGTTCGCGCGATTCCTGCTCGAGGCGACGAAGCGCGCGAAGCGGTTCGCGCTGCTCCACCCGCTGGCGGCGCACACCGCGCCCGTGTCGCCCGATCTCGATGTGCTGCGCAGGAGCGCTGAGCGGATTCCGGGCTCGTCGTTCGTCGACCACACGCAGCTGCTCGCGACGATGCGCGCGGCGAAGTCGAAGTCCGAGATCGCGCTCATGCAGCGCGCGGCCGACATCACGGCGAAGGGCTACGACGCGGTGCTGCGCGGGCTGCGGCCTGGAATCACGGAGTTCGATGTGCAGGAGCTCGCCGAGCACGGGTACCGGTCGAACGGCTCGCGCAAGGCCGCGTACCACACGATCGCGGGCGGCGCATTCAACGCGACGGTGCTCCATTACCACGGCAACCGCGAGCTCCTGAAGGACGGCGATGTGATCCTGCTCGACTCGGGCGCCGAGTTCATGGGGTACGCGTGCGATGTGACGCGCACCTTCCCGGTGGGCGGGAAGTTCAAAAAGCGCCAGCGCGAGATCTACGAGATCGTGCTCGAGGCGCAGCTGGCGGCGATCGATGCGACCAAGGCGGGCACGACCTTCGCGGCGATCGACAAGGCCGCGCGCGATGTGATCGCGAAGGCGGGCTATGGCGACGCGTTCTTCCACGGCTGCGGACATCACCTCGGCCTCGAGGTGCATGACATCACGCCGGAGGGACCGATCCCAGAGAACGCGGTGATCACGATCGAGCCGGGCATCTACCTGCCGGGCGAAAACATCGGCGTGCGCATCGAAGACGACATCCTGGTGACGAAGA
>JBJTOV010000165.1:0-9496 GCA_046074745.1 Planctomycetota bacterium
GCGAAGATTCCGGCCATGATTCCGGCAGGCAGCGCGGCCAAAGCAGCAACGACCTCCGCCCGCACGCGCAGGCCTAAGCGTCAGTCGCCGCCGCAGTGTCCCCAGCGACCGAGCAGGATCACGAGATCGGCCGCGTCGACCACGCCCGAGATGTCGAGGTCGGCTCCTCCACCCGCGCTGCCCCATCGGCTCAGGAGCGCCGACATGTCGGCGCTGTCGATCACCCCGTTCTGATCGATGTCGCCGACGCATTCGCATGCGTCGGGAATCTTGTTGCCGTTGAGGTCGGCCGCGAGCCCCTGCTCCACCGCGCCGCGATCGACCAGCCCGTCGTCGTCGCAATCCGCTCGGTACTCGATCAGCGCGAAGCCGAGCTCGGAATACTCATGGACGCCGCGAAGCGTCTGCGCCGATCCACCGAACGCGCACAGGGCGCGCGTGCAGTCGGGCAGATAGTCCGCCTCGACCCGTGCCGACACCGCGGCGCCCGACCACCACCGCCACCCGCAGCCCTCGCCTTGCGAACCGTCGAGCGCGTCGAGCACGCGCACCGCCATCGATTCATAACCCGTCCGCGAGAGATGCGCGGCTCCGACGCTCCCGTCTTCGTAGAACGACGGCTGCATCGGAATCGCGCCGAGATCGATCGTCGCCACATCGCTGCGCTCGAGGGCGATCTCGCGGCAGCGCGCCCGGAACTCGCGGAAGTTCGCGGTTGCCTCGTAGATCGACGGATCATGCGAGGTCATCAGGATGAAACGGATCTCCGCGGCGCTTCCGCCGCCAGCGATCCAGCGGGCAGACAGGTGCGCGATCGTGCGACGCAGCGCAGCCTCGTGCTCGTCGGCGGTCAGGCCGAAGTCGTTCATGCCCGAGCAGAGCAGGAACACGGCGCGCACGCCCGCGCCGTGCCGCAGCTGGCGCGCACGCACGGCGTTCACCCAGCGGTCCGATGTCGCGCCCGTGAACGACTCGATGTCGTCCGCGATCCGCTCGGTGGTCGCGCCGCCGTGCCAGTTCAGCACGCTCACGCACCATCCACGCGACAAGTCGGTGCGCTCGAGCGTGGTCCAGCCAAGAAAGAACGGCGCCTGCACGCCGGCGCCGCCATCGATCGTGATGCGAAGCCCGCGCCCATCCGCGAACGCAGGCGGCACCGCAAGCTGCGTCTCGGCGATCGCGAACGACTTCGCGCCGCAAGGCACGGTCGGCGCGGACAGCACTCCGCTTCCATCGAGCCTCCATGCCGACGGCGTGAAGCTCCCGCCCTTCGGAAAGCGGCCGTGCTCCATGCGAACCTCGAACGGCGCCTGTTCCGTGATGAACGGATGCTCCGCCGCAAGGAACAGCCCCCCTGCAATCGAGGCGTTTCCGCCCGAGAGCCACGCATAGCCTGTTCCCGTGTTCGGGAATCCCAGCGGGAAGTTCATCGCGAGGGCGAGCGGCGCGGGCGCGTTCTGCGTCGAAGTCGCATGGTTGCCAAGCGACGCCGGCCAGTCCTGCGCCGGTCCGATGCTCTTCGCCCAGCGCCAGCCCACGGTGCCGCCGTCGTCGTTGAACGGAGTCGGACCGATCGCGGCGCAGGACAAGCCGCGCGCATGCAGCGCGTGCTGCAGTCCATGATCCCATCCGAGCCCCTCGAACGCGATGTTGCTGTCGCCGACCAGCACGATGTCGACCAGCCGCGACGATGCCGCGTCGCGGATCCACCCGAACGCCTCCTGCGAAGCATCGAGAAGCTGCGGCTCGCGCAACGGCCGTCGGCGCGCGGCGATGAACGCGGGGCCCGCAAGCGACTCCTCGGCAAGCGCCTGCGAGACGAACTCGAACTCGCCCGCCTGCTCGAGCTCCGCCAGCCTTCCGCCGCGCACCTGCGCCGCATACTCGGCGACACTGATCTCGTACACGCCCCCCAGCGGAACGATCTCGTACCAATGGCCGTTTCCTCCCGCGGACGCGGGCCACTCGACCAGCGACTGCCCGTACGACGGCGCCGCCGCGAACAGCACGGCCGTCGCGATCGCCGGGGCTCGATGGAGGCTCGAACGAGGCACCATGGCTGCATCATGAGGGAGCGCGACGGGAAGGCAAGCACGGTCGCGATGGCGCCGTCAATCAGGCGCGTCGAAGCCGCACAGGCCACCAACGGCAGAGGTCCGTGCGGTTATCGGCGACGCGTTGCCGCAGCCGCCGCGTACATCTCCTCGAACCGCGCCGACACGACGCCCGGCTCGAGCTCGCGGAACACCCACTCGCGCGCCGCCTTCATGCGCGCCGCACGCTCGGGCCGCCACGCGAGGATCTCGCGGATCCCGCGCGCCACCGACGCGCCGTCCTGACGCACGATCACCGCGCCTCCGCTCGACGCCAGCTCCTCGCGCGTGTCGACGAGATCGGTCGTCACCACGGGCAGGCCTGCGGCCAGCGCCTCGAAGAACACGAAGCCGAAGTTCTCCTGGCTCGACGGGATCACCATCATGTCGCACGACTCGACCAGCGAGAACTTCAGCGAACCGCCGACATGCCCGAGGAACTCGATGCGGTCCGCAACGCCCGCCGACTTCGCGCGCGCCGCCAGCATCTCGCCGTAGCCCGCATCGGCAGGACCCGCCACCATCGCCACCGCGTCGAGCCCCTCGCGCGCGAGAACCGCCGTCGCGTCGACCAGATGCTCGACGCCCTTCTTCGGGCTCACGCGGCTCAGGAAGAGAAGACGCACATCGTGACGGCCAAGGCGCGGCCAGCGCGCGTGCGCTTCGGCCGTGCCCGGGAGCGTGCGAAACGGCGCAAGGTCCATCAGGTTCGGAACGACCTCCCCGTGGCCGTTCGGAAACCACCGGCGGCTCTGCGAAAGCTCGGCGGCCGCGGTGCAGTGCACGGCGGCTGCGGACTCGAGCATCCGCCTGCCCACGAGCCGCATGTACACGCGCTTCTTCCACGCGCCCTGCGCCATGCACCAGTCGTCGAGCATGCCGTGCGGCGTCACGATGTACGGAACGCCGAGCTTCCTGCACAACGACGCGATGCGCGCGTTGAAGGGCTCCCACATCGCGTGGATGTGCACCACATCGGCGCCGCGCAGCGCGGAAATCGTGGCCTCCGACGGCGACTGTGCGCCCACGCGCGGCGCGAGCGCCGCATCGACGACCGACGAGGGGCACCCCTCGGCCGCGGCGGTCCACGGCGCGGGCACATCGACCGCATTCATCGTGAGCAGCGTCACCGCATGTCCGCGCCCCGCCATCGCGCCCGCAAGGTCGAGCGCCGCACGCAAGGTGCCGCCGAGGCGCAGGTCGACCGAGGTGATGGCATGCACGAGGCGCATCGGTCAGGCGCGCACCAGGCGCTCGCCCATCTCCTTCTCGAAGGGCCGCATCGCGTCGCGCGTGTCGACCACCAGCTTGGCGCCGCGCGCGATCAGGCCGTAGTCCACGGTCGAATGCGCGGTCGAGATCAGCACGCAGTCGTACGACGCGACGGTCGCCGCGTCGAGCCTCACCGACTGCATCTTGAGGTCGTGCCTGCGGCCCGCCCAGGTCGCGGGCACCAGCGGGTCGAAGTAGTCGACCACCGCGCCGTGGTGCCGGCAGAGCTCGATCAGCTCGAACGACGGGCTCTCGCGCACATCGTCGATGTCGGCCTTGTAGGCCAGGCCCACCACGAGGATGCGCGAGCCCTTCATCGGCTTCGCCTGTCCGTTCAGCGCGCGCACCGTGCGGTCGATCACATAGTGCGGCATCGAGGTGTTGATCTCGCCCGCAAGCTCGATGAAGCGCGTGGAATGGCCGTACTCGCGCGCCTTCCAGGTCAGGTAGAACGGATCGATCGGAATGCAGTGTCCGCCGAGCCCGGGGCCCGGGAAGAACGGCATGTAGCCGAACGGCTTCGTGCTCGCGGCGCGCACCACTTCCCACACATCGATGCCCATCGCGTCGAGCACCACCTTCATCTCGTTGACGAGGGCGATGTTCACGGCGCGGAAGATGTTCTCGAGCAGCTTCGCGCTCTCGGCGATCTCGGCGGTCGCGACGGGAACCACCGTGGTCACGCCCTTGCGGTACACGGCGCAGGCGAGCTCGGTCGACGCGTCGTCGAGCCCGCCCACCAGCTTCGGGATGGTGCTCGTCGAATGCGACTTGCGGCCCGGATCCTCGCGCTCGGGGCTGAACGCGCCGAACACATCGCGCCCGACCTCGAGGTCCTTCGCGCGCTCGCCCGCGGCCGCCATGATGGCGGGCATCATGTCGTCGCGCGTGGTGCGAGGATAGGTCGTCGACTCGAGGATCACGAGCTGGCCCGCGCGCAGCGTGCGGCCGATCGCCTTCGCCGTCTCGATGATGTACGAGATGTCGGGCTCCCAGTGCCGGCCGAGCGGCGTGGGCACGCACACGATGATCACATCGGCCTCGCCGAGGCGCGGGAAGTCGGTGGTCGCCTCGAAGCGCGTCGAGTCGCGCAGCGTGGTGACCAGCTCGTTGCCGAGGTGGACGAGGTAGTTCCGTCCCGCGGCGATCGCGTCGATCTTCCCCTGGTCGATGTCGAAGCCGAGGACCGGCAGCCCGCCCTGGTGCAGCGCATGCGCGAGCGGCAGGCCGACATACCCAAGCCCGATCACGCCGACCTTCGCCTCGCAGCGCTCGATGCGCGCGAGGAGATCGCCTGCGGTTCTGTTCATTTGCACTGGCATTCCGTGAACCCTTCCTGAAGGGCTCGCAGTGTACGGCCTCAGCCGCTGACCGACAGGCGCGCGCCGACCAGCCCGCCCGCAGGCGTGCCGCTCCTCGACGGAGCCGCGGGCGTGGCCCCGCCGAACGCCCCTGCGCGCATGCCCGACGCCGCGTGGTTCTCGCGCACGAGCTCCGACATGCACATCGACCAGGTCTCGCGCTCGAAGCGCAGGCGCTCGAGCACCTCGTCGACCGTCGAAAGGTCGCGCGTCGAGCTCGCCTCGACCAGCCGCGTGTACATGTAGGTGTAGAGCGCCGACAGGTTCCTGCACAGCTCGTCGGCCTTCGCGCGTTCGGCGTCGCTGCCGGTCGCGTTGCCGGGGCGCAGCGCGGTCATCAGCTCGATCAGGATCGCCTGCGCCTTGGTGGTGCCGTCGTAGGCCGCCTCGAAGTCGCGCGCCTAGTAGCCGCGCCGCGCCTGCGTGACGAACCGGATCGCTCCGTCGATCAGCATCAGCCGCAGCTCCGCGGGAGAAGCCGTGCGGATCTTGTTCTCGAGGTACGCCTGGGAACCACTGCTCATGTCGCGTTGCCTTCGCTTGGAGACCTGTGTGCGCACGCGCGCCGCCCTGCCTTGATCGGCCTCTTTGCGGCCCGACTTTCGCGTCACCGCGCGCCCATGAGGCTGACCAGCGATCCAAGCGAGGATTGCTGCGACTGGAGCTTGGCCAGCGCGTCCTCCATCGCCGCGAACTGCGCCTCATAACGGGTGCGCTTCGCCTCGAGCCGCTCGTCGAAGCGCTCGAGCCGCTGCTTCAGCCCGTCGAGCTGCGTCTGGAAGCTGCGATCGGCGATCGTCACCACGCCGTCCACCGAGTTGGTCAGCTTCTTGAGCAGCTGGTCGAGCATGTCGCCGAAGCCAAGCTTGGCGTATGTGATGGCGTTCGACTCCACCGTCACGCCCTCGGCGGGCGCGGTCGACCCCGCGCTCGACTGCACCTCGTAGGCCGCGAAGAGCTCCTCCACGGCCTCGGGGTCGAGGTCGTACGCCGCGTTGAACTTCGCCTCGTCGAACTGCAGCTGGCCTTCCTTGCCGAAGCGGATGCCGACCTGCGACAGGTAGCGGAAGCGTCCCTCGACGCCCTTGGCGGGGCCCTGCACGGTCGACAGGATCTGCTGCCGCACGCGCGCCACGGTGGGGTTGCCGAGCAGCGGACCCTTCTTCTGGCTGTCCTGTTCGTACGAGTCGTAGTCGCCGATCCGGCCGAGCGCGTCGTTGACCGCGGTGACCAGACCCTTCACGCCGTCGATGATCCCCTGCCGGTTGCGCGAGACCTCGACCGTTGCGGTCGATCCCGCCTTCTTCGCCTCGATCTCGAGCCCCGACACGACATCCTTGAAGCTGTTGCTCGAGCTCGTGAACAGGAAGCTGGTCGACACATCGCCCGTGCCGAGGAAGAGCGTCGCGTCGCGCCCCTCCGACGAGCGCACCATGCCGAGGTCGACGGCGCCCGAGTCGACGAACACCTGCCCCGCCACGCCCGTGGTCTTCGACACGAAGTTCAGGCGGAACGGCGCGGCGCCCGTGCCCGCGTTCACGATCGACGCGGTCACCGCAAGGCCCGCGTCGTTCACCTTGCGCATCACATCGTTCAGCGTGTCGGTCGCGTCGAGGTCGACGGTGCGCTCGAACGATCCGTCGATGTCGGCGCCTGCGGTCTTCGCCTCGCCCACGATGCCGAGCGAGCGCGCCACCGCGCCCGTCGTGTCGACGACCTTCATCTTGCCGGGCGATGTTCCCGTGTTCGTGTCGACCAGGACGATGCCGTCGCCCGTGTCGTTGATCTTCGCCTCGACCAGCAGGCCGCGCGAATTGATCTCGTTCATCACATCGTAGATGGTGATCGAGTCGGTGCCGATGTCGATGCTCGCGGTCTCGCCCGAGCTGTCGGTGATCTTGAAGACGCCCGTGCCGATCCCCTTGCCGAAGTTCAGCGACGAGAGCAGCGTGCCCTCGGAGATGTACCTGCGGTCGAGATCCGCGCCGCGCAGCGTGCTGCCCGTCGTGGTTCCGCTGAATCCAAGCGCGGTCGCGCCGTCGCCCGTGATCGAGATCGAACCCGAACCAACGCTGGCGTCGCGCGCGACCAGGCTGTGCCCGTTGTCCGAGATCTCGAACTGCACGCCCACGCCCGCGTCCTTCACCTCGCGGTTCAGGTTGCCGATCAGCGCGTCGAGCGTGTCGGAGGAACCGAACGACGAGAAGGTGTACGACGCGCCCGCGCGGTCGGTGACGGTGATCGACGCGGGTGCGCCAAGTCCCGCGCCGCCGCGCAGGTTCGAGGTGCGCACGCTGCCCACCACCGACGCCACGCGCGTGCCCGTCACGGTTCCCGTGCCTGAAAGGCCGAAGATGCCGAGATCGCGCGCGGTGCGCTCGCCGATCGATGCGCCCACGCTCGAACCGTCGACCGTGCCCGCTCCCACCGAGATGGTCGCGGCGGCGTTCGTGCTGCTGAGCCGCAGCCCGAGTCCGTCGGGGCTGATCGACGCGGTCACCGCGCCGTTCGTCTGGTCGGCGATGCGATCGATCACATCCTGCAGCGTCGCAGCGCGCGGCGTGGCGACCTTGTTGCGGACAACCGATCCGACGAGCGTCGCGGGGCCGCTGTCGATCGCGCCCGTGAAGAGCCCGAGGTCCTTCGCGGTGCGGTCTGCGTTCGGCCCCGTGCCGAGCACCTTCACGGGTCCCGCGCCGCCCATGGTGTCGGTGATCTGGAATCCCTTGCCGTCGGCGCGGATCGACACGGTGACCTTGCCCGCGCCGAGCGAAGCCTCGAGCTCGGCGTTGATGCGCGTCAGCATCTCGCCCACGGTCTCGACCGCCTCGTCCTGCACTTCGCCGTCCACCACCACGGCACCGAGGTTGATGCCGACCGAAGTGCCGGTCGTCGTGACGATCGTGAAGTCGTCGGCATCGGTCGTGTTCAGCTTCACGCCCGCGCCGTTGTTCAGGTCGGACAGCTTCGTCGCGGCGACGATCGGCTGGTCTTCGCGGCCAAGCGAGATGTCGTAGGTCGTGGCATCGACGGTGATGCGGAAGTCGATCACGCCGTCGCGGACCAGCACGCCCGCGCCGTCGTTCCGGCCCGCAAGTCCGCTCGCGCTCCCGAGCGAGTTGACCGCCGCGCCCGTCACGGTGCTCGAGAAGCCGTTGAAGCGGATGCCGAGGTCCTGCGCCGTGGTGCCGCCACCGACATCGGCGACGATCAGACCGTACGGTCCGCCCGTCTTGTCGCGAAGCACGAGCCGCTCGTTCTCGATCGACGCTTCGATCGTGACGCCGTCTTCGGTGTTGATCTTCTCAACCACATCCTGCAGCGTGACCGCCGTGGAGAGGTCGATGGTCGCGGTGCGCAGAAGGCGGTCCTGGATGCGGATCGAGCCGCGGCCGATCCCCTGCCCGCCGTTCAGCTCGCTCAGCGGCTTGTCGCGCACGACGCCCGCGTCGCCCCACTCGAACGAGAGCTGGTCGAGTCCGAGCGGCGTGAGATCGCGCGTGGCGAATCCGCGCGTCAGCATCTGGCTCGCCGAGGCAAGGCGGCCGATCGTGAACTGATAGCTGCCGGGCGGCGTCGTGGTGTTCGCCTTCGCGGTCAGGATCGTGTCGTCGCTCGACACCGCGTTCATGGCGTCGAAGATCTTGCCGCTGCGGATGCCAGCGGCCGCGTTCTTCAGGTTGAGCAGGCGCGCGTTGATGTCCATCAGCGCCGTCTTCGACCCCTGGATCGAGGACATGCGGCGCTGGATGGGCAGCTTCCCGCGCGATTCGAGCGCCAGAAGCTGCTCGATCAGCGCGGAGGAGTTGATGCCACTCACGAGTCCAATGCCTGTCGAGATGCCGGACATGCGCGTTCTCCGCTGAAGCGATGGCTTCAGGCAAGCGCCGTGCCAGCGTCAGGCGGCCTTTCTTGCCGAGGGATTCATCGGCACGAACGGCGCCGGGGCTTGGTGTTCCCCCGCGTCTTCGCCGATATGCGTCGCGATCTTCCAGTTCGGCGCCATCAGCCCCTGACGGCGCAGTTCCAGCACATCCCCTGCCCAAGTCACCAGCACGCGGTTGAACATGCGGTGCGCGTCGGCGACCTGGCGATCCATGCGCAGGCGGTCGATGTGAAGCGAGAGTTCCATGGCAGGGTCCATCCTTGGCGATGCGTCGGTCGACTCGGTCGTGGCGCCGCGTCCTTGCGGGGCCACGACTGCGATCGGAAGGAAGGTGGGGTCACTCAAGCGGGGCAGAGAAAAACCGCGCGCTTTGTGGCGCGCGGTCGTTTGGTGGAATCGCAAGTACCTGTCAGTGCTTGGGTTCAGTCATCGCTGTCCGTAACCCATCTTCGCCATCAAGCCGTCGAACTGGTCGAGGTTGTAGAACTCAAGAATGAGTCGCCCTGACCCCTTCTTGCGTCCAAGCTGGATGGTCACCCTTGTGCCGAGGTGTTCAGCCAGTTGCTTCTCGAGATCGGCCACATTCGCCGAGCGAGCGTTCACTTCGCCGGACTGCGCCGCTGGCTGGAGGCCCGTCTTTCGCGTGCCGACTTGCTGAACTTGGCGCTCAAGTTCTCGGACGCTCCATTCCCCTGCCATGGACCTCGCGGCAAGTTCCGCACGGAGCCCAAGATCGAGAACCGCGAGCAACGCCTTTCCATGACCCTGGGAGAGCTTTCCAGAGCGGACGAGATCGGCGGTCGGACGGTCGAGATCGCTGAGCCGAAGGAGATTCGTGACAGAGGCGCGATCGAGGCCAACTCGGTCGGCAATGTCCTGGTGGG
>JBJTOV010000166.1:0-3277 GCA_046074745.1 Planctomycetota bacterium
CGGGTTGGGCCGCGGTGATCCAGTGGGTCAATCCCTCGGCACCGCAGCCCACGTTGGCCAATCTCAGGCGGCTTCCTCATCGACCCTGATCGCGCACGCCGATAGTGAAGTCGCGTGCCGAACCCAGAGGACGACTTCACCGTGCTGCTCCACCGCGCCGCCCAAGGCGATAGCGGTGCCGCCAACTCGGTGTGGAACCGCGCCTACGCCGAGCTGCACGCCATGGCGCGCGGAGTGAGGCCGAGCGCCCCCGGCGCGTTCGCGCATGTGCCGGGCGCGACCACCATCATCCACGAGGCCTTCATCAAGGCCTTCGGAGGCCAGCTGGGCGGCCAGATGCCCATGTGGGACAACCGCCGCCACTTCTTCGGCTCGGTGGCGCGCGCGATGGGGCAGTTCATCGTCGACTGGCACCGCACGCGCAGCCGCCAGAAGCGCGGCGGCGGGCAGCGGCCCGTGTCCCTTGCCGACGCCGAGGCGCAGGTGCCCGATTTCGCGGTGCCGAAGAGCCTCGAAGAGGCCGCCGAGCAGTTCACGCCCGAGCTGCACGAGGCGCTGCAGGCGCTCGAGAAGCACGCACCGATCGCTGCCGATGTGGTGTGGCTGCGCTACGTCGCGGGTCTTTCGCTCGACGATACCGCGTCGGTGCTCGGGGTGTCCGCGCGAACGGTCAGCAAGCAGTGGAACTACGGCCGCGCCTGGCTGCGGCGCCACCTCGCGAAGAAGCTCGGCGAGGAGGACTGAACGCATGCCCACGCAGCAGCTGCATCCGAGGCGACAGGCATGAACGCGCGGCGATTGTGCGATCCGCAGGGCGATGGCGGGGGCGATGGCGGGGGCGGGGGCGCGTCCGAGCGCGGGCCGCTCGATGTGGCCGAGCTCCTCGACGAGGCGCTGCAGCTCGAGGGCGCGAAGCGCGAGGAGTTTCTCGCAAGCGTGGCGCGGCGCGATGCCGCCGCCGCCACCGAATTGCGGGAGTTGATCGGAAACCTGCCCGATCCCGAGCCCGCAAGCGTTGCGGAGCAGCCTTCCGAGCCTGCGGCGGCCGACGAGTTTCTCGGCGAACCCGCATCGGGCGCGGTGATCGGCGGCTGCCGCATCGACTCGGTGCTTGGCCGCGGCGGCGTGGGCACCGTGTTCTCGGCGACGCAGCTCGAGCCGCAGCGCGCGGTCGCGCTCAAGGTGCTGCGCACCGCGGGCGCCCGCGTGAGCCACATGCGGCGGTTCCGCACCGAGGCCGCGGTGCTCGGGCGGCTCTCGCATCCCGCGATCGCGCGCATCTACTCCTCGGGCGTGGCCACGCGGGGCAGCATCGACATGCCGTTCCTGGTGATGGAGCGCATCGAGGGGGCGCGCTCGGTGGTCGAATGGGGGGCGGGCTCTGGCGGTGCCGCGCGGCCGTCGCGCGAAGAGATGGTGCGCTGCATCGCGGCCGTGTGCGATGCGATGGCGTTCGCGCATGGCCGAGGCGTCCTTCACCGCGACATCAAGCCGTCGAATGTGCTCGTCGGCGCCGACGGCCAGCCGCGCATCATCGACTTCGGCATCGCGCGCGTGTTCGGCGACGGGCAGGGCCCCGACGACACCGTGGCTGGGGCGCTCATCGGAACCCCGGGCTACATGGCGCCCGAGCAGTTCGAGCTTGGCTCGGCCGATCTCGATGTGCGCGTCGACATCCATGCAATCGGCGTCCTCCTCTACGAGATGCTCGCAGGCAGGCGGCCGTACGACATCCCGCGGCACCTGTACTTCGACGCGGCGCAGCTGATGCGCACCATCGAGCCAGCGCCGCTCGAGCGCGTCGACGCCACGGTGCCGCGCGACCTTGCCGCGATCGTGGCCAAGGCCATGAACAAGGACCGCGACCAGCGCTACACGACCATGGCGGAGCTGGCCGAGGACCTGCGCCATCATCTCGCGGGCGAGCCCGTCCGCGCGCGGCCCGATCCCGTCCTGCGGCGGCTGGCGCGGTTCGCGCGTCGGCATCCGGCCTGGACGGCCGCGATCGCCGCCACGCTGGCGGGGCTTGCGCTGTCCGCAGCGCTCTCGCGATCGACGCTTGGCTATGTGCGCGACCTGCGGCGCTACGCCGAGGGGCAGCGCGAGCTGGTCGATGTGCAGCGCCGCGTGGCCGAGGAGCAGCGCGTGCGCGCCGAGTCGACGCTGCTGCTCGCCGCCGCGCAGAGCGGCAGCATCCGCGATGTCGAGGCGGCGCTCGAGTCGATCCGCGGGCGCGTCGACCCGATCGTCGCAGGTTTCGCGCGCCGCATGCTCGACGATTCCTCGGGCCCGCCGCTTTGGCGCGCCTCGGCGCACCTCGAGATGGGCAGGCTCTCGCCCGACCGCACCCGCTGGATCGTGGCGGGAGAACCGCCACGGGCGGCGATCGTCGACCTCGCGCGCGGCACGGTGGAGGAGCTCGAGATTCCCGAGAAGCCCAGCTGGGCAGCCTGCTTCAGCGCCGATGGATCGCGCGCGTACCTGATGGGCGACTCGGGCACCGTGTATGTGCGCGATGGGTCGGGCCCCGAGGCGAGGTTCCGCGAGCTCGCGCGGCTTGATCCGGCGAGCAGGCAGATGATCGAGGGGTTCGACGGCAGGCGGCTGCTGGTCGCGCACGGTGCAGGCGATGTGTCGCTCGTCGACACGCAGAACGGACAGGTGTGGACCACCCGCACGGGGCGATCGACCCGGCTTGCGCGCGGCATGGCTTGGAACGGATCGGGCCCTGCCTTCGTCGCGTTCGGCGGCAGCTCGGTTGGCATCGTCGACCTCGTCGAGTCGGGTGAACCCGTGGTGCGCGACTTCCCGTTGCCCGCGCGCGTCGCGGTCGGCGCGCACACGCTCGCGCTGTCGCCCGACGGGCGCACGCTCGCGGTGGGAACCGCGTACGGCGAGGTGGCTTTCATCGAGGTCGCGACGGGGGCCGACCTTGGCGGTTGCAGCGCGCGGCACGATGTGTGGGACATCGCGTTCTCGCCCGACGGCGCCCGAGTCGCGATCGCGGATCGCGGCGGGCATGTGCATGAGTTCGATGCGGCGGCGGGCCGCGAGCTCGGTGAGTACGGCGTCTACAGCCATGATCCCGCATGGGCGGTCGGGTACGCGGCCGATGGTGGAATCGTCGCGAACATCGGAAACGCGGTGCATCGGATCGATGCGTCGCCCGCATGGTCGGTGGACATGCAGCAGTGTCCTGTGCCCATCGCGGCGGCTTTCGGAGTCGTACCCGCGCAAGATGGACGGCCCGAGCGGCTGCGGATGCTCGGGATGGACG
>JBJTOV010000167.1:0-6409 GCA_046074745.1 Planctomycetota bacterium
GTCCTGGTACTGCAGGCGGAAGGTCTCGGTCGCGTAGTCGTTCCACTGCGGCGTGTCGATCATGTCGAGCAGCGTCTGGACCTTCTTCGCGAGGCCGATGTCGCCCGAGAGCAGGATCTGGTTCGAGTCGGCGTCGGTGGCGACCTTCGCGTAGTCCTCGGGAATGAGGTCGCGGATGCGGTCGAACGCCTCGACCTTCGCATGCTTCAGCTTGAAGACCTTGGTCACGAAGATGCCGTTGTCGGGCATCGACATGACATCCTCGTCGGGCCCGAGCACGACGCCGGGCTGCGTCTTGATCAGGTCGGTGGTCAGGCCGAGGAAGATCATGTTGTCGGTCTCGGTGACCGCGATGCCCTGCATCTTCAGCGCCTGGAAGATGTAGTCGAGCGCCTGGCTCTTCGGCACCTGCTTGTCGCCGAGCAGCGTGATCTTCTTGCCGCTCAGCTGGCCCTGGTCGAAGTAGACATGCTTGCCCGTCCACTCGTAGATGAAGGGCAGGATGGCCTCGATGCCTTCGTTCTTGAAGGTGATCGGGACCAGCGCGTCGTCGAGGGTGCGGCGGCCTTCGCGCACGCCGCGCAGCTGCGAGGGCGGGGGAGCGACGGTACCCGACGACGGAAACACCGCGATCGAGCGCGGGTCGTTCTGCACGGGGGCCGCGTCGCGCGACGGCTCGGGCTGCGCGGTGGGCTGGCCCGACTGCGCAGCGCCCGCGTCCTGCAGCGCCTTGGCGGGCGAAGCGTCGCCGGCCGCCATCGGTGCGATCGCGCCCGCGACGAAGAACGCGGCCGTCGAACGGACGACCTCGCTCAGCGAGAGCGTGCGGGGGAACTGTCGGTTGCGTCGCTGGGCGTGATGCACTGTTCGGCTCCGGGTCACTCGGGTCGGAATTCTTTCCGATGCTTGATCGGCGCGATGCACCCAACTCGGCCAAGGCCGGGAGATTGCATCGCGTTCGGTCGGTTCTTCCGACCGCGGCACTCTAATTCGT
Source organism: Planctomycetota bacterium (assembly GCA_046074745.1). Taxonomy (GTDB): domain Bacteria; phylum Planctomycetota; class Phycisphaerae; order Phycisphaerales; family SM1A02; genus QWPT01. The sequence goes on from JBJTOV010000167.1 coordinate 995, forward strand.
TCAGGGGCGTCCCGCCTGCTGAAGGCGCTGCGAGATCAGGCCGCGCTCGTGGTCGAGGCGGGCGCGGCTGTGGTCGTCGACGGGCTGGCCGTCCCAGCGGGTGATCGACGCGAGCGCCGCACGAAGCTGCTCGGCGTTCATGGCGCCGATCTGGGAATCGCTCAGCGGCGGCGGAAGCAGCCGCCAGTCGACATACTCGACGCCCTCGCCGCTCGACTCGGGCTCCGACTGCGGCTCCTCGGCCCGCGGGTCGTTGCTGCCCGGGGTGTTGGGCCGCAGGGGGTTCATCGCGCCCGAAGGAAGCGTCTCTCCCGGGCCAGGGCCCGAAGGCCGGTCCGCGCCCGGCTCGTCGCCGGGTGCGATCACGGGGTTGACATTGGGGTTGCTGCTTGGGATCGAAGTGGGCCGCGTGGCACCCGAAGCCGGCGCTCCTGCGCCGCCCGTTCCGGCTCCCGCCTGTCCACCGCCACCTGCCGCGGTTGGACGCGTTCCCGCGCCGCCACCCGCGCCTGCGGCAGAACCAGCGGCGCCCGCGAGCGCACCACCTGCTCCACCCGAGGCGCCCGAGCCCGAAGCTCCGCCACCCGTCGCGCCGCCCGAGCCTGCGGACTGCGGCGATCCCACGCCGCTCGAGCGCGTGGTGGCGACCGTCGGCTTCAGAAACCTGTCATCGATCCGACCAAGAAGCGGCACATCGTATTCGCCGCCCTTGTGGCCAAGCCGCACCGAGTACGGCGCGTTGATCGCGAGCACCTTCACGCCAGCCTCGGACTCGCCGAGCCGAACCTTCATCTCGCCGAAGAACACGATGTCGGCCAATACGCTCGTCGGCTGCGGGCCCGAGTAGCTCGCGGGGACCGGCGGCGGCGGAGGATCCTTGGGCGGCTCGGGCGCCTTCGGCGGGTCGGGAAGCTTCGGGCGCTTCGGCGCGGGCGCCGGCGGCGGCGAGTACATCGAGCGGCCTTCGAAGCGCTTGCGGCTCTTCTCGATGAAGGCCAGGCTGTCAGGCTCGAGCGAGGCGAGCGGGTCGGCCTCCTCGGCGCTCACGCTCGGTGCGAACAGCGAACCGAACATCGAGCCGACGCCCATCGCAACCACGGTGGCCGAGATCCCGACCGCGAGGAACGACGCCACGACCGGCTTCGAGAACCGCAGGCCTTCGGGAATCAGGTTCGACAGCCCGCTCATGCGCCACCTCGCGACGAGCGGTTCACGACGCCCCACTTCTCAAGCGACATCTGCACCGCCACGCGCTTCGACTGCGGGTTGTAGGTGAGCTTCAGGTCGGAGATCGCGTCGATCGCCGGGTTCTTGTCGAGCTCGGCGACCAGCGTGGTCGCCACATCGGGCGTGGCCTCGAAGCGCAGGTCGGCGATGGAGCGGCCCATCTGGCCGCCCAGTTCCGACGCGACCTCGGGAAGCACCGTCGAGGGCAGGGGCTGCGCAGGACGGATGTCGAGGCCGAACTGGTTGACGCCCTTCTCGCGCAGCACGCTCACGATGGTCGACGCGAGCTTCTCCTTGCTCAGCACCTCGCGGCCGGGCACGGCGTTCGGCCCGTGCACGATGGCGCTCGCCTCGATCTCCTCGGGGAACTCCTCGGCGCGCGACGAGGCGCGCTCGAGCACGGTGGTCAGGCGGTCGGCGCGCGCGTTCAGGTCGTCGGCGATCGGCCACAGCACGCTGTCGAGCAGCGTGAAGCCGATCAGGATGGTGCCGGCGACGGCGGCCCAGCGTCCCGCGCGGGGCAGGCCGCGGTAGCGCTCGAGCGCGCGCTCGAACAGATCGGGCTTGGCGCCGTGGCCCTGCTTGCCTAGGGAGATGGTCTGTGGGTTCGGGCTCACGACTTGGCCTTTGCGATCAGATAGTCGAGCACGCGGCGCCAGTCGGCATCCACGCGCTTCTTGGTGGCTTCGTCGAGATCGGCGCGCTTCTTCGCCTTCGACAGACGGTTGAGGAGGTCCTGCGCCTCCTCGCGGCTCATGGCCTTCAGCTGGTCATCGGAGACGGGCTCGGGAACGGCGAGGTTCGCCTGCGCGGCCGCGGCGGGTCCGCCTCCTGCACCCACGCCGCTCGGCGCGGTGGCGGGGGTTCCGCCTTGTTCCTCGTCGCCCGATGCGGCGCGTCGGCCGATTCCGCGGCTCGGCGTGCTGCCTGCGGGCGTCGCGACCTCTCCGTCGGTCGATCCGCGTGCGGTGGAGCTTCCGCGGCTCGGGCGCGAACGCTCGGCGGGCGCCTGCTCGCCCTTCGCCGATGCGATCGCCGTGGCGTCGGGGCCCTGCACTTCCGCAGCGGCGGGAGCGGACACGGGTGGAGTCGGCGCGGCTGCGGACGCCGACGACGCGGCGGCCGCGTCATCGCCCGAGGTCGAGGCGCCGTACTTGCGCTCGGCGAGCGACTTCACGGCCCAGTCGCGCTCCTCCGAGAACTCGGGCATGCGCGTCGGGCCCACGATGGGCGCCTCGAGATCGAACTTCAGGAAGCCAAGGCTGTCGGGCGCATCCCAGCGGCAGCGCGTCTTCTCGAACACGCCCGAGGCGTCCATCTGGCTCACCATCTGGGTCAGGATCGCCGCAGCGGGCTTGTCGCCCTGCGTCTTCGCCTTGCCGCGCACGCTCACGCCCTGCGACGGCGATACCTGGATCGACTCGATCTCCACGCCTTCAGGGGTGCAGCACGCAAGGTCGCCGAGGATCTTCGACACGGGCACCGTGCGCGTCGACAGTTCGCGGTAGAGCGACATGCGGTGGTCGATGCGGCGCTGCGCGAGCTGGAACTTGTCCGCCGACTCGGGCATCTTCCATTCGAGGATCTTGCCGCGCAGCCACGCCGTGGCGATCGGCGCAACGCCGATGATCGCGAAGGCGACCACGGCCACGCGCAGTGCGCGCGCGGGATTCGAGTAGGTCTGGACGAAGCGCTCGAGGCGCGACGGCGACTCCGACGCCTCGCTGCGGCGGATGCCCGCGAGCTCCGCGAGCGGCCCGGTCACGACCACGGCCGCGCCCAACAGCGTGGACCAGTGCGCGGCCCATTCGCCGCCTGCGGCATCGATGACGGAGTCGTCGACTCGCTCGGAAAGCCTTGCGCGCACATCGGGCGAGAGCATCGCCTCGCGGTCGCCACGCCCCGTCGCGCGCGACAGCGCCTCGGCCACGGCGGCCGACACGGCCGCAGGCGCGACGCCCGCGTTCAGCATCGTTTCCGCGGTGGCGCGGCGAAGGCCGTCGTTCCACGCGGCCGCGTCGCCTGCGTCGGCCGGCTCGCGCGTCGCGCGCAGGTGGAACTTGCCTCCCGCGCGCATGGCGATCGAGATCGAGCCTTCGCGGCGGTCGGTGACCAGCGCGGGCGCGTCGTCGGCGACCAGCGCCAGCATCGCTGCGGGCTGCGGCACGAAGCGGGCGATCTTCTCGAGCCGCGCGTCAAGCTCCACGCCTGGCGCAGACTCCGGCCACGCCATGATCGCGCCCTGGTGCTCGGTGGCACCCTCGCTGTCGACCACGGCCAAGCCAACGCGGCACGACGGCAGCGCGCCGAGGAACATGCCCTCGGCCTGCAGCCGCATCGCGGCCATCGACTGGGCCGCGGGCGCGGGCGGCAGGTTGACCATCCGGATGATCGTCGAGGTCGCGGGGAGCACCACCCGAAGGTCGCCGCAGCGCGAGGAGTCGAGCCAGGCCGCGATCGCCGCGCCGCCGTTCGGCTCGAAGGTCCGCGCCTCGGTCACCGTGGGCATGGCGCCGCGGCGGACCATGATGGCCCGCCAGCCGTCCTCGTGGCGCTCGGCGAGCGCGACGAGGGATTCATCGATGACCGGTGGCGGGGGCTGCTTCACTGCTCGCGGTACTCCAGGATTCTGGCGGGAAGGGTGGAACGATCGACGACGGCCGTGATTTCAACCTCGAGTCCTGTCGTCATCGACCTGCCCCGGCTCGTGATCGTGAACACATAGCTCTGCGTATCGGCATATGGGGCGATGGCTGCGAGCGCCTGCGGCGTGATTCGACTCGATCCAAGAAGGTCCGAGATCGCGAGGAGCCCTGAACTAGACGCACCCCGCTGCGAGACGATCGCATCCGCACTGATCGGATCGTCGGGGAGCAGCGCTCGAAGAACGGATGGGGGCGCGGTGTTGAGGTTGAGCTTTCCGGGCACCACGGTGCCGGGGTCGTCCAAGGTCGCTTCCTGGAAGATCTTGCGGAGCTGCTGCGAGTCGAGCGACTGGACGCGGCTGTTCTGGGTCTGGCCCGCGCCGCCCGAACTGCGGCCCGACTGGCGCCCCGTGGGTTGGCGACCACCCGCCTGGTTCGGCGTGCCCCCGCGGCCGCCCTGCGACAGCGAGCCGAGATCCTGCGTCAGCAACATCTCGAGCTTCGCGCTTGGGCCCTTGGCGAACTGCGTGAGCGCGGCGGCCTGCTGCTCGTTCACGCCAAAGCGCTCCACCATCTCCTCCGCGGACGCCTTCTTCAGGTTGAGCTTGGGCTCGCCGCTCATTCCGATCAGGCTCGTCGTGCTGCGCGCGGTCAGCGCGGCTGACCACCCCGCGTCGAGCAGGCCATCGGAGTCGTCCTGCGGCTCGCTCAGGGCACCGTCGTCCTCGTTCGGGTCGAGGCGCCCGTTCAGATTCGCATCCTCGCCACGCACGCTGCTCGGGAACGCACCCGCCACCAGCTCGAGCTCGGCGATCGACCTGAACGGCGCGTCGCGCGGGACATAGCCGCTGTCGCGGTTCTCGTAGAAGTCGCGCTCGGCGCCCATCAGGCCAGGGTTCGAATCGTTGTCGCGCCAGTCGACGATGCCGTCGGCCACATCCATCGACATGTTGGCCAGCTCGAGCAGCACCAGGCGGTTCGCGCCGTTGACATTGATCTTCGCGTGCTCGTCCTGAGGCCCGGGGATCTCGACGCCATCTTCGGTGTGGCGGATCTCCCAGCTGCCCGAGGCGAGCTCGCCGTCGGCGCACTTCTCGAGGTCCTTGAACATCTGCCGCGCGTCGGTCGGGTCGGGCTCCTCAGTGTGGTACTCGAGCACGGCGAGCGTCTCCTCGATGCCCGCCCGCGCGGCCCAGCGGGCCTCGACCTTCGCGATCGCCTCGCGTCCCATCGCCGCCTGTCGGAACGCCAGCACCTGCGCGGCGCCCACGATGACTGCCGCGATCGCGACCGCCCACACCACGATGACGATGATCGCGCCGCGGCGTGGCCGCGCGCGTCGTCGGTCGTCGAGGCGGGAGCGCCGCTCTTCCATCAGTTCCTGTTGCCTCGCCCTGAGTTGATGCCGAAGCCGCCACGACCGCCGCCGCGCCCACCGATGGTGGTCGACGAACTGCCGTTGCCATTCCAGGTGGGCCGCCGGCCGCCACCGCTTCCGTTGCCGCTTCCTTCGAAGCCGCCGAAACCGCCACCGCCGCCACCG
>JBJTOV010000168.1:0-8197 GCA_046074745.1 Planctomycetota bacterium
AACCCGCTCCGCAGGCTGAAGCCTGCGGGCACCCAAGTCTGGTGTAGGCCACGGGCGTGGGAGTCGCCCGCCGCATCATTCGCCCTGCATTCCACACGACGCTTGGGTGCCCGCACCCTTCAGGGTGCGGAACCACGGGCGTTCGAGTCGATCGCAGGATCGCGCAACCCGCTCCGCAGGCTGAAGCCTGCGGGCACCCAAGTCTGGCGCGGGCCACGGGCGCAGCACGGGCACCCAAGTCTGGCGCGGGCCACGGGCGCAGCACGGGCATCCAAGTCTGGCACGGGCCACGGGTGCAGCACGGGCATCCAAGCTCGGTGCCGGCCACGCTCGTGTGAGCCGCCCGCCTCATCATTCGCCCTGCATTCCGCACGACGCTCGGGTGCCCGCACCCTTCAGGGTGCGGAACCACGGGCGTGGGAGTCGACCAACGGAGCACGCAACCCGTTCCGCAGGCTGAAGCCTGCGCGCACCCGAGGGTGTCCGATGCAGGATGCCTCGAACGGCGCCCGCCGCTAGGCGAGTAGCCCGCGCACGACCTTCGCGTCGCCCTGCACGCCCGTGAGCCGGTGGTTCAGGCCCGCGTGCATGTAGCCGAGCCGCAGGTGGTCGAGACCGAGCAGGTGGAGCACGGTCGCCTGGAAGTCCTTCACGCGAACGGGGTCGCGCGCGATGCGGTAGCCGAGCTCGTCGGTGGCGCCGTAGGCGGTGCCGCCCTTCACGCCGCCGCCCGCGATCCACATCGTGAACGCGTGCGGATGGTGGTCGCGGCCGAGGAAGTCCTTCTTGCCGTCGCGAAACTCGGCGACGGGCGTGCGGCCGAACTCGCCGCCCCAGATGACAAGCGTCTGGTCGAGCAGGCCGCGGCGACGAAGGTCGCGCACGAGCGCCGCCACCGGGCGATCCATCTCGCCGCACTTCCTCGGCAGCTGGTGCAGCAGGTCGTCGCTCGGGCTCGTGCCGTGGCCGTCCCAGCCCCAGTCGTAGAGCTGCACGAAGCGCACGCCGCGCTCGACGAGCCGGCGCGCAAGCAGGCACGAGTTCGCCAGGCTCGGCGTTCCGGGCGAGGCGCCGTACTCCTCGAGCGTCGCCGCCGCCTCGCGCGAGATGTCCATCGCCTCGGGCACCGCCATCTGCATGCGGTACGCGAGCTCGTACTGAGCGATGCGCGCGGCGGTCTCGCGGTCGCCGTGGCGCGCGAGGCCCGCGTGGCCGAGGTCGGCGATCGCGTCGATCGTGGCGCGCCGCGTCTCGCGCAGCATGCCCTCGGGATCCTTCACATAGAGGACGGGGTCGCCCGACGCGCGGCACTGGACGCCTTGGTACACGCTCGGCAGGTAGCCGCTGCCCCACACGCTCTTGCCCGCATCGGGCGTCTTGTCGCCCGACACCAGCACCACGAACCCAGGCAGGTCGCGCGACTCGCTGCCGAGCCCGTAGCCCACCCATGACCCGAAGCTCGCCGCGCCGAAGCGCGACTCGCCCGTGTGCAGCAGGAGCTGCGCGGGCGCGTGGTTGAACTGGTCGGTCGTCATCGAGTTGATGACGCACACCTCGTCCTCGATGGTGCGGAAGTGCGGCAGGAGGTCGCTCGTCCACAGCCCCGCCATGCCCGCCTGGCGGAACCCATGCTGCGGCGCGAGCAGGGTCGGATGCCCCTTGATGAACGCGAACTTCTCGCCCTTCAGGTACTCGTCGGGGCAAGGCGTGCCGTGGAACTCGGCGAGCCTGGGCTTGTGGTCGAGGAGCTCGAGCTGGCTCGGCGAACCCGCGAGGTGGATGTAGATCACGGCCTTGGCGCGCGCCGCGAAGTGCGGGGCGCGCGGCGCGAGCGGATCGGCCACGGCGACAGCGCCACCGCCCGCATGCGCCTCGCGCGCAAGCATCTCCGACAGCGCGATGCCGCCGAGCGAGAACGCCGCCGCGCCGCCCGCGAGCGAACCGAGGAAGGTCCGGCGGGTCTGGGCGGCGAGTTCGAGGCGTGGGTCGAGCGGCGGCATGGAAGTCGGTTCAGGGCTTGGTCAGGAAGTCGTCGAGGTTGAGCGTGGCGTTCGCGGCGGCGACGAGCGCCGCGTCGCGCGCGAGATCGGTCGAGTCGCGGCCCGCGCGTCCGGCGAGGACCCGCGCCACATCCTCGCGCCCCGCGTAGCGCGCGCGCTCGCCCCTGACGAGCGACGCAAGGCGCGCGACCTCGGCGGCGAGCGCGGGCCGACCGAGCGCGCGCTCGAGCATCGCGCGCACGGCCGCCGCGTCGTCGTCGTCCGACTGCGCGCGCGCCCATCGCGCGAGCTCCTGCGCGCACTCGAGGTACACGGGGTCGTTCAGCGTCACGAGCGCCTGCAGCGGCGTGTTGGTGCGGATCCGGCGAACGGTGCAGGTCTCGCGGCTCGTCGCGTCGAAGGCGATGAACGACGGATACGGGCTCGTGCGGCGCAGGTAGGTGTAGATGCCGCGGCGGTAGCGGTCCTCGCCCTCGGGCGTGCTCCACGCCGCGCCCGAGTAGACGACCTGCCACACGCCCTCGGGCTGCGGCGGGTACACCGACGGACCGCCGATCTTCCGCGACAAGAGCCCGCTCACCGCGAGCGCCTGGTCGCGCACCTGCTCGGCCTCGAGCCGCAGCCGCGGCGAGCGCGTGTACAGGCGGTTGTCGGGGTCGCGCGCAATCGTCTCCGCCGACGCGACCGCCGACTGGCGGTAGGTCGCGCTCATCGCGATCTCCCTCATCAGCGCCTTCATCGAGAAGCCGCGCTCGACGAGCACGCCCGCGAGGTGGTCGAGCAGCGCGCGGTCGCCCGCACCCGAACCCATGACGCCGAAATCCTCGCTCGTCTCGACGATGCCGCGGCCAAACAGCGTCTCCCACGCGCGGTTCGCGGCCACGCGGGCGAAGAGCGGGTTGTCGGCGCTCGCGATCCAGCGCGCCATCCCCAGGCGATCGGCCGGCTGCGCATCGCCCCCGAAGAGCGCGCGCGGAAGCCCCGCGGGCACCTCCTCGCCCGGGCTCGTCAGCGCGCCGCGCACGAGCAGCCGCGTCGGCCGCCGCTTGTCGGCCGCGAGCTCCGCCAGCACGGGCACGCTCGTCCTGACGCCCGCGCGCTCGACGGCCAGCCGCGGCGAGTCGTCGTCGATGTCGGCGTCGGCGGTCTGGTTCAGGTACGCGAGGAACCCGTAGTACTCGCGCTGCGAGATCGGCTCGTACGGATGCCCATGGCACTGCACGCACTGGAAGGTCACGCCCATGAAGGCCTGCCAGGTGGTCGACACGCGGTCGAACACGGCGGCCATGCGGAACTCCTCGTTGTCGGTGCCGCCCTCGGTGTTGGTGAGCGTGTTGCGGTGGAACGCGGTTGCGACGCGGTCGTCGTCGGTGGCGCCGGGCAGCATGTCGCCCGCAAGCAGCCGCACCGCGAACTGGTCGTAGGGCATGTCGGCGTTCAGCGCCGCGATCAGCCAGTCGCGCCACGCCCAGATGTCGCGGTGGTTGTCCTTCTCGTAGCCCTGCGTGTCGGCGTAGCGCCCGAGGTCGAGCCACACGCGCGCGAAGCGCTCGCCGTACGCCGGGCTCGCGAGCAGCGCGTCGACCAGCCGCTCGTATGCGTCGGGCGAGGGGCTCGCGAGGAACTCCGCGCGCACCGCCTCGTCGGCGGGCAGCCCCGTCAGGTCGAGTGCCACGCGGCGCACCAGCGCCTCGCGGTCGGCCTCGGGCGCAGGCATCACGCCCTCCGCCCTGTGCCGCGCGGCCACGAAGCGGTCGAGCGGCCTGCGCGACCAGCCGTCGCGCGCCTCGACGGGCACCGCGGGCTCCTCGCGCGGCGCGAACGCCCAGTGCGCCCCCCACGGCGCGCCTTCCGCGATCCAGCGCTCGATCACGGCGATGTCGGCATCCGAGAGCGGCAAACCCTCGGGCGGCATGCGCAGGTCGGGGTCGTCGGAAGCGATGCGCGCCAGCAGCTCGCTTGCGCGCGGCTCGCCCGCAACCACCGCCGCGTGGCCGCTGCGAAGCGTTGCGCGCACGCGCTCGGGGTCGGAAAGATTGAGCCCCGCCATCTCGCGCACGCCGCCATGGCAGCGGAAGCAGTTGGCGGCGAGCACGGGCAGGACCTCGCTCGCGAAATCGACGCGCTCGGCCCGAACCCCGGCCCGCGCGGCGGCGGGCTCGCGCCCCGCGAACGCCACGCCCAGCGCCAACGCCAGCCCCAGCGATCCAAGCAGCGCCACGCGGCCCCGCGGGGCCCTCGGTGCGTCGTGCGTGGACTCGTTCGTCGCCATGCCCCGAGTGTGGCCGAAACACGCGGTCCACGCCACCCCGATCGCGCGCGCATCCGAGAAACCTCGGTGCAAAAACACCGCCGCCCCGCGCAAGGCGGGGCGGCGGATCGGATCAGATCGAACCTGCCGGCCGAAGCCGTCAGTCCATCACGACGATCGCCTCGAGGGCCGCATCGGTGCGGGCCTTCAGGTCCGCAAGATGGGCGCGCGAGTAGTCGTCGATGTTGCTGCCGCTCGCCTTGGCGAGCACCGCGTCGAGCTTCGCCTTGAGCTCGCGCAGCTCCTGCGCCGACAGCTGCCGCGCCACGCGCGGCATGTTGGCCTTGCCGGTGGCGACCGCGATCAGGCGGTCGGTCATGTCGGCCTGCAGGTTGCGGCGGAAGGTCGAGATCATGGGCTTGCGCTCGTTCGACGAGCCGAGGTTCGAGGTCGAGACCTCGCTGTAGATCTCGTCGCACAGCGTGTTCATGAGCTCGGGAATGGTGAACGCGTCCTGGTCGGCCGCGATGCGCTGCTCGTTGTCGTAGATGCGGCCGAGCGTGCTCGGGTTGACGAGCATGGTGAGCGCCATCGCCTGCGTGCCCGCGATCTGCGCGTTGATCGGCCACGCGCTCTCGGCCATCATGCCCATCGGGCTGTCCATCCACTTCTCGACCGTCATCTTGTTGACGAGCTCGGGCGTCAGGCCGTACGCCTCGTCGCGGAAGGCGGTCTCGATGATGAACTTGAGCGCCGCGCGCTGCTTCTCGACCTCGACGGGAACGAGCGGATCGGCCATGTTGGCGTCGCCCTTCTTCGAGCGGCTCACATAGGTGCCGCCGACCCAGGGCGCCATCATGTCGATCGCGCGGCGCTGCTTGGACAGGGTCTTGAGGTAGCCCTTGCGCGCGCGCTCCCAGCTGTCGCCGTTCTTCACATACTTCTCGAGGATCGCCGCGCGCAGCATCTTGACCAGCTGCATGTCGGCCACGGCGAAGTCGAGCGGATCCTTCGAGAAGTCGTAGCGGCGCGCCAGCGGATCGGGGCCGCCCGTGTCCTCGTCGGTCAGGTACATGTGGCCGGGCTCGCCGCAGCGCGCCGCGACCTTGGCCGGATCCTCGAAGGTGTAGCCGTACTCGATCGCCCACATGTCGTAGGGACCGATGCCGACCATGGTGTAGTCGCCCTGGATGTTGTCCTTGTCGACATTGAAGTTGGTGCCCATGTAGTCCATCACGCTCGCGGCAAGGGGCTTGCCCTTGACCTTGTCCGAGTTGATCTCGTCGAGCGTGTAGAGGCTGGACGCATTGAAGTTGTGGCGGAGGCCCAGCGTGTGGCCGACCTCGTGCGCCACCAGGTGCGCGAGCTGCGGGCCCGCGAACGACTCGGGCACGCCGTCGAGCACATCGCCCGTGGGCGCGTTCTGCGCGTTCACGCCGATGGCGCCGAACATCTCGAGCGACATGTTGGCGATCGCCATCTCGCTGGCCAGGCCCTGCGCCGCGAAGCACATGGCGCCGCACTTCGAGTGGTCATGGCCGTTCGCCATCGCGTACCAGCTCGAGAGCTCGCGCAGCTCGGGCCGCGCGGCGATCGCGGGGTCCTTGCGGCTGTCGGCCGGGTCGGCGTCGCCGGCCGCGGCGCGGCGGCTGCGCTCGAGCAGCGCCTCCTGGCGCGCCGACGGGTCGAGCAGCTGGATGCGCGGATCCCATTCGGGATGCGACTCGAGCCACACGAGGGTCTGCGGCGACAGGCTCTGCGCGATCTCGGTGGGACGGTCGTCGTACCAAGAGTAGAACGCGCGGATCCAGCCGTCGGTGAGCACGATGTCGGCGTCGAGGATCTGGCCGGTGATCGGGTGCGCGCGGCTCGGGCCGATCGCGGTCGCCACATCGTTGTTCAGCCAGCGCACGAAGTTGAAGCGCACATCCTCGGGGTCCTTCTCCATGTGCGCGCCCGTCACCTCGTCCTGCTGGTAGACCTCGATGGCGCTGTCGATGCCGATCTTGCGGAACGCCTCGTTCCACTGCAGCACGCCGTCGCGCACATAGCGGCGATAGCGCACGGGAACCGTGTGCTCGATGTAGAAGACGATCGGCTCCTTCGGCGGCGAGAGCGAGAGCTTGGGATCGCGCTTCTCGAGGTTCCAGCGGTTGATGTAGCGGGTGGCGTTCGTCTCGGTGCCGTAGAGGCCGAGGTCGCGGTAGCCCGTCAGGAAGTAGCCCACGCGGTCGTCGGCGACGCGCGGCTTGTAGCCCGAGTTCTCGGGCAGCATCGAGATCGAGTAGTGGACCGTCTTGTAGTTGTTCGACGGATCGGGAGCCTCGATGGCGACCTCGAGGTTCATCGGGAAGCTCTTGGCCTTCGCGATCTTGGCGAGGCGGCCGTTGAGCGGCACGCCGGCGAGCGGGCCCGACTGGCCCACGAGCATGGCGTCAAGGTCGATCACGGGCTGGCCGTTCGGGCCCATGCACACGATCGGCACCTCGAGCACGACATTGTCGGTGAAGATGCGCTTCACCGAGTCCTTCGAGATCTGCTCGCCCGTCGAGCGCACATCGAGCTGCGGCTGGACCAGCGCGAGGCGATTGCCGTACTGGCGCCAGAACACATACTTGTCGGGGCCCTGCAGGCCGCTGAAGATCACGCCGCCCGCGGGGGTGGCCGCGATCATGAACTTCATCTTGTCCCAGCCGCGCGGCAGCTCGGCGAGCAGCGACTCGTCCTTGCGCTTGATGTAGAGCCCGAAGAGCGATGCGCCGTCGGGGGTGCTCACCACCTTCTCGAAGTCCTTCGCGACATCGGGAAAGGGCGGAAGGTCGGCCTGGGCCATCGTGGCGGTCGAGGCGGTGGACGCCACGAGCGCGGCGAGAAGCGCGGTGCAGGTTCGGGTCGGGGAAGCCATCGTTCTTGGAGCTCCGGGTCGAGGTGGTTGCCCGTGACGGGCGAAAGGCGCACTGTACGGCGGCGGCCCCGCTTGCACGAAGCCCGCGGGGAAAGGCTGCTACCGCCGACCGCGCGCCGAGTTCGTCGGCGCGGGGGGCGTGGGTGCGTTTTTCGGCAAAAAGACGGCGGCCGCGCCAACGCGCGTCCGCCGGTTCACGCAGTGTTTCGATCGGGGTTTCCGATCAGCTGCAGGCGCCCCACGCGCCGAGCAGCGCAGCCAGGTCGGCCGCGTCGGTCGTGCCGTTGCCGTCGAGGTCGCCGCCCGGGCCACCCCACGAGCCGAGGAGCGAGGCCAGGTCGGCCGCGTCGACCGAACCGTTGTTGTCGAAGTCGGCCGGGCAGGCGGGGCCCGAGGTGGCCGACACGACGAAGAACTGGTCGCCGGGAATGTTGGCGAAGTTCACGGCGCGGGGCTCGGCGAGGTTCTGACCGCCGCCGATGCCGCCGACGACCTGGTTCGACATGTAGTCATGGCCGCTGCCGTTGATGAACACGCAGATCTTGAGGTCGCCGCCCGCGTAGCCCTGGATGGCCGCGAGGGGGATCTTCATCTCGACGCCCGAGCGGACGCCCGTGCCGTCACCGAGATCGACGCCGCCGGGCACGCCCGCGATGTTCGAGTTGTTGATGCCGAGGCCGAACACGCCCGCGGTCTGGGTGAACTCGGCCGCGCCGGCAGCGCCTGCGCCGCCCGTGCCGAGGTAGGTGCCGAAGCCGCCACCGTTGGTGGCCAGCTCGCAGTAGTTCATGTAGAAGGCGAAGGGCGAGCCACCACAGGTGGCGCTCACCCACAGGTCGGGCGCGAAGCCCCCATCGAAGGTCAGGCCCTCGACGACCTTCGGCGTGTTCGGGTTATCGCCCATGCGGTTGATGCCGTTGAAGTCGACATCGGGGTTGTTGCCGCGGAGCCGGTTCTGGCCGCCCTTCACGCCGTCGATGAACACCTCGAGCTTGTTGAAGTTCGACTCGAGGTTGCCCGCGACGACGAGGAACAGCACGC
>JBJTOV010000169.1:0-2917 GCA_046074745.1 Planctomycetota bacterium
CGGCGCTCGAGCGCGCGGGCGTGTCGCTCTCGCGCGTCACCGATCTCGTGGTCGTGACCTGCACGGGCTTTGCCGCGCCCGGGCTTCATTCCGATCTCGTCGAGAGCCTCGGACTTCCGTCGTCGATTCGGCCGCTCCAGATCGGCTTCATGGGCTGCTTCGGCGGCATCGCCGCGCTGCGCGCTGCGCGCAACGCCGCGGCGGCGGACGCCGATGCCGTGGTGCTCGTGGTCGCGGTCGAACTCTGTTCGCTGCACTTCCGCCGATCGTGTGCGCCCGATGCGCTCGTCTCGTTCGCGCTCTTCGCCGACGGAGCCTCGGCCGCGGTGGTCGCCGGCGAGGACGCGGGCCTTGCGCCCGTCGCGCTCCTCGAGGATCCGCGCACCAAGCTCCTCGGCGGCCGCCGCCTGATGGGGTGGACGGTCGAGGACGACGGGTTCGCGATGACCCTCGGGAAGGCCGTTCCCGACGAGATCGCGCGCCATGTCGCCGAGGCCGCCGACGGGGTCGGCGGGGCGGTCGCGGTGCATCCCGGAGGCCTCGCCATCATCGAGGCGGTCGAGCGGGGGCTTGGCCGACGCGGGTCCGGTGACTTCGCCGATGCCCGAGAAGTGCTGCGAACCACGGGAAACACGAGCTCGGGCGCCGTGCTGCGCGTGGCCGAGCGGGTTCTTTCGAGGAACCAGCGGCCAGTCGGCTGCGAAGCGGCTCTGCAGCCAGTCGGCGCGCCGGGGCCATCGGTCCCGCGCGCCGCGGGCTCTCGGGTGGACCTGATGGCGTTCGGGCCGGGGCTCGTGGCCGACCGAATCGCCGCCATCGGAGCGGACTGACCAGCCGTTCGGCGATTTCAAAGCCTTGGTCCCATCGCGTGTTGGGATCTGCGTATCACGGTTTAGACTTCCCGCGGCTCGGGCTCCAACCCGCGCCACAGACCACCCACGATGCCGCGACGGGCCTCCTACAGCCTTGCGACCATCCGTGCGCTTCCCGCGCAGACGGTGTACGCATCGTCCGACGCCACGCTGCGCCACATGCTGGCCGCCGAGGCGCACATCCGCGAGATCGATCCGGCGTGCGAGTACGCGTTGGCCGACACCATCGAGCGCATCGTGGGCGCGCGGGTGGGTCTTGGCGCGGGCGAGGTCGTGATGGGTCGCGAGCTGCGCGCGAACCTGGCCACGCTGGTCCTCGATCTTTCCGAGCGTCTCGCGCTTGATGGCGGTGAGCGCGAGGGTGGAGCCGCCACGCCCGACGAGATCGCCGCCGAGATCGGCGTCGCCACGAAGACGCTGCAGCGCTGGCGTGCGGCAGGGCTCTGCGCCCACTGGGTGCGCGAGGGCGGCAAGCCGCGGGTGGCGATCTACCGCGCATCGCTGCGTGAATTCGCGGCGCTGCACCCCGCCGAGTTCGACCGGGCCCGCAACTTCCGCCGCTTCGATGCGCTCGAGCGCGCGGAACTCGTGGCCGAGGGCCGCCGCCTGCTCGCGCAGGGCTGCACGCTGAACCTGGCCGCGAAGGAACTGGCCGCGCGCTTCCACCGCTCGCACGAGGGCGTCCGGCTTCTTTTCCTGCGCGAACTCGGAAGCACCGTGCGGCCGCGCCGCAGCGGCACCGACCGCGCGGCGCGCATCGCCGAGACCGCGTGGCGGCTTGGCATCGAGCCGGCGCGCATCGCGGAGCGGCTTGGGAAGAGCGAATCGCTCGTGCGCGCGCTCGTCGATCGGCGGCGCGGCGAGCTGCTGCGCGGCGTGCAGCCGTCGTGGGTCGAGCTGCCCACCTTCGAGCTTCCGGGCGCCGACGAGACGGTTCCGAGCGCTCCCGCCGCGCGAAAGTTCCAGCCGCTCGGCCTCGAGGACGGCGATGTGGTGCGCGCCGTGCAGTCGGCGCGCGAGATCCGCAGGCACTTCTCGCGCGATGTGCGCGCCACCGCCGAGCGCGACGAGACCCGCGCCGCCGCGATGCACTTCCTGCTGCGCCGCGCCTCGCGCGCCATCGACGCGCTTTCGCGCTGGCCCGACCGCGCGCGGCTCGACGAGATCGAGACCGACCTGCGCACGGCGCTGCGCTTGCGCGCGCTGCTCGCCGAGCGCGGGCTTGTGATCGCGTTCGGTCGCGCCGACCAGGCCTGCGCGGGCGGACCCGAGCGCCTGCCCACCGAGGAGCTCCGCGCGCTTGCGCGGGCGCTCGTGCACGCGGTGCTCGAGACCGTCGGGGCGTTCGACCCGTCGCGCCAGCGCTTCGACCGTGCGGTATCGCTGGCGGCCGACTACGCGCTTGCGAAGGTCGTGCGCCCCGCCTCGCCGCGCGCGGCGACGCGCGCCGCCGCGCGCCATGGCGACGGCGTTCCCATGCGGGTTCTTGCGAGCGTGGCGCGATGGCAGCAGGCGGTCGATCCGCTCGCGCACCACGCGGGCTACATCGCTGCGCATGTGCGCGAGCGCGCCTGCGACCTGGTCGCGCGCCGCTACGGCTTCGCGGGCAAGGCGCCGCGCACGATCGAGCAGCTGGCGGCCGAGGAGTGCACGACGGTCGCGCTCCTCACGCGGCGGCTGCGCGAGGCGGAGGTCGCGGTACGCCGCGCCGCGCTGGCCGCACAGCGCTGAGAGCTGCGAACACGAAGGCTTGCGCTCGAACTGCGCTTCCGAACTCTGTGTTTGAGATCTGCATGCGTGCCTGGCGCTCGAGCCTCGCATTGGAGCCTCGCATTGGAGCCTCCCATTGGAGCCCTGGATTGGAGCTCTCCATTCGAGCCCTGCATTCGAGCTCTGCATTCGAGCTCTGCATTCGAGCACTCCATTCGAGCACTCCATTCGAGGCCCCGTTCGAGCTCAAGCCCGCTCGGTCCCGCTTCCAAAGGCTCGCTTCCGAGCTCTCCGCCGCTGCTCGCGCACAGCGGCGGAAAGTCCCCGCGATGCTG
>JBJTOV010000170.1:0-3690 GCA_046074745.1 Planctomycetota bacterium
GCGTACTACGACGCGTGCCGGCACGCCGACAGCCCCGCGATGCGCGCGCCCGAGCCGACGGTGATCCTCGTGCCCGGCATCGGCATGATCGCGTGGGGCTCGTCGAAGTCGGAGTCGCGCACGACGGCGGAGTTCTACCGCTGTGCGGTCGAGGTGATGAAGGGCGCGGAGTCGATCGGCGGATACCGCGCGCTGCCGCGGCAGGAGGCGTTCGACATCGAGTACTGGCGCCTCGAGGAGGCGAAGCTGCAGCGCATGCCGAAGCCGAAGCCGCTTGCGGGGCATGTGACGGTGATCGTGGGCGCGGGCAGCGGCATCGGGCGCGTGACGGCGTCGAGCTTCACGGCCGACGACGCGTGCGTGGCGTGCGTCGACCTCGACGCGAAGGCGGCGGAGTCGGCGGCGAAGGAGCTCGAGAAGTCGGTGGGCACGGGGATCGGCGTCGCGGGCAGCGGGATCTCGGCGTGCGGGCCTGCGGTCGCGCTCTCGTGCGACGCGACCGACCGCGGCGCGGTGCGGCGCATGATCGAGGATGTGGTGATCGCGTACGGAGGCGTCGACGAGCTGGTGGTGACCGCGGGGCTCTTTCCGTCGCCCGGCGCCGATGGACGCACGAGCGATGCGGACTTCATGCGCGCGATGCAGGTGAATGTGCTCGCGCCCGCGGTGCTGGTCGAGGAGGCCGCGGCGGTCATGTCGGCGCAGAGGCTTCCGTGCGCGGCGGTCGTCGCCACCAGCGTGAACGCGGTCGTCGCGAAGAAGGGCTCGAGCGCGTACGACGCGTCGAAGGCCGCGGCGAACCACCTCGTGCGCTCGCTCGCGGTCACCTTCGCGCCGCATGTGCGCGTGAACGCCGTCGCGCCCGCGACCGTGATCGAGGGCAGCACGATGTTCCCGCGGCCGCGCGTGATCGCGAGCCTGCGCAAGTACGACATTCCCTTCGAGGAATCCATGTCCGACGCCGAGCTGACCGCGCGTCTTGGTCGCTTCTACGCCGACCGCACGCTGCTCAAGGCGGTGATCACGCCGCGCGACCAGGCGGCTGCGATCCGATTCATGGCAGGCCCCGAGAGTTCGCGCACGACGGGTCAGACGCTGCATGTCGACGGCGGGCTCGCCGATGCGTTCGTGCGCTGACGCGCCGCCCGCAGCAATGGAGGAGATCCGATGAAGCGCGTGTGCTTCCTGCTCAAGGTCCGCGCCGAGCGCCTCGCCGAGTACCGGGAGCGCCACCGCGCGGTGTGGCCCGAGATGCTGGCGGCGCTGTCGCGCCACGGCTGGACGAACTACTCGCTGTTCCTGCGCGAGGACGGCCTGCTGGTCGGCTACTGCGAGACGCGGGACTTCGCGGCCGCGGTGGCGGGCATGCAGTCGGAGGAAGTGAATGGCCGCTGGCAGCGGGAAATGGCGCCCTTCTTCGAATCGCTGGGCACGGACGCGGGGGACACCTCGATGCAGCCGCTCGAGGAAGTATTTCATATCGATTAGCTGTTCATAGCATGCCAAGGCAGCCGCTCATCGCGGGACCGGCATCCTAAGAACGGTGCCTGGCACCTGCCTGGCACCTCCCTGGCGCACCCGGCACGTGCCTGGCACCGTTGCATTCTGACGGCGAGCCCACGGATCTGCCCCGCGAATCCCGAATCGACTCACGCGTGCCGTGGTGCCGTGGAGGTGCCGGGTACGCCAGGGAGGTGCCAGGCAGGTGCCAGGCACCGTTCGGAGGGATTCGGGATGTATGACATCCCCGACCCACATCTCCTACATCGGCCAAACTCCCGAGCGTCGTGCGGCCGCTCAGCGGCGGAGCGACGGCACCGGCACATCCAGCGCGTCGGCCACCGAGCGCATCACGAGGTATTCATTCGGAGTGATGTCGCCGTCGTGCGCGGCGGCGACCGCGCACGCCTTCAGGAAGCGCGCGCGCTCTGAGAAATCCATCGACGAGAGCCGCAGCACCGCCGCGTTCAGCGCATCGAGGTTGCGCGCCGCGGGCTCGGGAAAGTCGGGAGACTGCATGCCCAGCGCGCCGAACGCGCGGGTGAAGCACGCCCGGCGCTCCCCGTCGTCGAGCTCCTGCGCTGCGATCGCGCCGATCACGGTGCGCATCTCGCCGCGCATCGAGCCGAGCCGCTCCTTGGCGTCGCGCGCGGGCTGCATGAATCGCCGCTCGACATGGCGCTCGAGGCACTTCGCAAGCGCCCATTCGCGCAGGTCGACCTGGCCGTCCGATCGGATCACCATCGCAAGCGTCTCGCGGAAGCCGCGGTAGCGCGACGCCCCGAGGTTGAACAGCGCCGGCGCCGCGATGTCGACGAGCGCGAGCTGCATGTCCTCCCGAAGGGCCTCCACCATGGGCACGATCGCCGCGTAGGTGTTGTAGGCCTCCGCGTCGCGCTCGGCGACGATGCGGTCGCACTGCGCGAGCGTGGCGGGCCGGCGCGCGATCGCGTAGCAGATGGCGCGCGCGCCTGCGGGGGCGTGCGCCGCGTCGCGCAGCGTTCCCGACAGGCCCTCGCGGTACGCGCGCGCGGTCGCGATCGACTCCGCATCCATCGTCCCGCCGCGATCGACGAGCTCGGAGAGCCCCACGGCCGCGCCCTTGAGGGCGACCGACCGCGCCTCGCGGTCGCGCCGCGCCTTCTCCGCGTAGTGCGCATCGGCCTTCGCGCGTCGCGCCTGCATGATCTCGCCCACGCCCGTGGCTCCGGGCTCGGGGATCGAGGTCGCGCCCATCGCCGTGATCGCCGCGATGCGCTGCGCGATCGGCGGGTGCGTGGCGAACAGCGTGTCGAGCGAGGTTGCGAAGAAGAAGTGGTTGAGCTCGCTCGCCTTCGGCGACAGCACGCGCGACGAGTGGTCGCGGATCTTCGCGAGCGCTCCGCCGATCCCGTTCGGATTGCGCGTGTACTGCACGGCCGCCGCGTCGGCGAGGAACTCGCGCTGCCTGCTGATCGCAGCCTGGATCAGCCGCCCGACCAGCACGCCTGCGCCGCCGATCACCCAGACCAGCACTCCCGCGAGCATGATGGCAAGCCCTGCGCCCACCGCGCCGCCCTTCTCCTTGCCGCGGCCCGAGCGCGCGATCGTCGGGCCCACATAGCGGAACAGGATGTAGCCGATCGTGCCGACCGCCATGATGCCCGCGATCACCGCCGTCGTGCGCGCGTTGATGCGCGTGTCGCCGTGGAAGATGTGGCTGTACTCGTGCGCGACCACGCCCTGCATCTCGTCGCGCGTGAGGAGGTCCATGCAGCCGCGCGTGACGCCGATCACCGAGCGCGACGGATCGGGCCCCGCGGCGAACGCGTTGATGCCCGCCGAATCGATCACATACACGGGCGGCACGGGCACGCCGCTCGCGATCGACATCTCCTCGACGATGTTAAGGAGCTCGCGCTCCTTCTGGTCGCGCGTATCCGGCTCGATCGGCCTGCCGCCGAGCATCTCGGCGATGGCCGCGCCGCCCTGCGAGAACTGCGAAAGCTTCACGAGCGACGCGATTCCCACGACGACCAGCACCGCGCCGATCACGCCGCCGAGAAGCCGCATGTTGCCGAACGCGCCCGCCCAGTCGGGGCCGCCGTTGCGCTGGTTCGCGAGCGCGGTCGCGATCACCGCCACGATCCAGATCGCCGCGATCGTGCCGACCACTCCCACGATGAAGAGCGCGACCAGACGGCCGGTCTG
>JBJTOV010000171.1:0-2511 GCA_046074745.1 Planctomycetota bacterium
GCGGGCCCGCCGCCGCAGAGGGTGCCCGATTCCTGCACGCAGGTCGCGTCCCACGCAACGGTGCAGCAGTAGGGATCGGCCGTGCAGACGGTCACGCAGCACTCGGCGTCGCTGCAGCCTGGGGTGAAGCGAGGCTCGTTGCATGGTCCGCCCGTGCCGCACACCGCCGTCGTCGTGACCGTCAGCGAGCCTGCGGCCGTCCTGTCCTGGTTCGCCGCGATGCGGAGCAGGTAGGTCCGGCCCGCGAGCACGGGCCACCGCAGTTGCACGCTTCCGCCGAGGCCGCAGCCCGGAGCGGGCGACGCCGAGCAAACGAGCGCGGACGGGGCGCCTTCCGGGCAGACGCCGGTCGCCGGATCAGCCGCGTAGAGCGCGAGCGTGGTCTGCGCTTCCGCGAACTCCGTGCAGATCCCGACGGTCATCATGCCGCTCGTGGTCGGGGTGTAGCTGCGCCAGATCTCCCGGCCGTCCATGCTGCCGCACTCGGACGAACCGCCGGGCCACGCCTGGTCCGCGGTGTTGAACAGATAGCTCGACGGGTACGCGGGGTTGATGTGGCGAGCCTGGCTGCAGTAGAGGCCCGAGCGGCAGGTCGCGTTCGCGCGGTCGACGCAGAGCTGGTCCCACGCGGAGTCGCAGCAGAAGGGATCCGCCGTGCAGGTCGTCGCGCAGCACGACGCGACGCTGCAGCCGGGCGTGGAGCGCGCCTCGTAGCAGCTGCCGCTCGAGCAGCCCGCGGCGCAGCTGACGGAGAGCGTGCCCGCCACATCGCCCGAGCCCGCCGCGGAGATGCGGATGAAGTAGTCCTCGCCCAACACGACGCCGAACCGGATCACGCCGCTCGACAGCGGCACGCACGCCGATGCATTCGTGGTGGAGCAGCTGGCGAAGGGGCCGCATTCCTCGGCCATGGCCAGCGTGACCTCGCCGCTTGCGAAGAGCGTGGGGCAGGCCGTGACCGTCATCACGCCCGTGCACGGCGCCACGATGCGGCGCCAGACCGCCCACTGGTCGCTGGTGCCGCAAGGCGTCTCGTCCGACGGATCGACATCGACGCGCGTGTCGAACTGCTTCGACGCCGGACTCGAGTCGAGCACCGTCACCGCGCTCGCGCAGCTCAGTCCATCGGGGGGAAGGAGCACCCACGAGTACACCTCGCGCATCACGAAGAACTTGAAGAACTCGTTGCGGACGAGCGGATTGTCGTCGATCACCTCGAGCTGCAGCGAGGTCCCGCCCGGCGGGATGTCGAGCGTGCCCGTCTCGAACGACGGCCCGGTCGCTCCCGGCACGACGACGCCGCCGACGCGCCAGACCTTCACGAGCGGACGGTCGAACGGCTCGACGAGCACCGCAGAGACCTCGGAGCCCGCGCGGAAGGTCGACCCCGGCGCGTGCGTGAACGAGTCCGCCATCTTGGTCGCAAGGTGGATCTTCACGATCATCTGCTCGATCGACGGGCCGTTGAACGGCTGGCTCAGCGTGCGCATGAGGGAGTCGCTGGTCGGGCGGTAGACGCCGGTCTGGTGGTAGAACCCGCCCTCGTAGCAGTCGTGCAGCCCGACTCCGGGAAGCGAGACGCCAAGCCAGTCGACCCACTTCGCGTTGTCCGCGATCATGGTCGCGCGGTCGCGGATGCTCACATTGCGCGCGTCGATCTCGGGCCCCGTGTAGTTCGGGGGATCGGCGTCGTAGTCGTACTCGTCGGCGAGGTCGCCGAACGAGTGCCCGAGCTCGTGCTCGGCGACCTGGAACGACTGCGCGTTCGCTCCCGAGAAGGTGCCCACATCGGCCGCGGCCCACGCGATGCCGCCGTATTTCGTGCTGTTCGCGACCGCGAGCACCTGGTCCCAGTCGGGTGCGCAGCCCGCGGCCTGCTGCGCCTTGGCGATGTCGACGCCGAGGAACCGCTCGGTCTCGCCGTCGGCCCAGAACGCCATGTCGAGCGCCGTGTTGCGCAGGATGCCCTGCGTCGGGTCGTTGTCCACGCCCTGGTCGGCGCTCAGCACATCCACGCGGTGCACATTGAAGTAGCGGCGGTAGCTCGCGTAGGGCTGGCGCGACTCGAGGTACTGCCACGCGCTCTCGACATGGTTTCGGTAGAGCGCGAGGTCGTCGGCCTGGTATCCGTCGCCGACGAACACCATGTCGATCCTGTTGGCCGTCGGCCCCCGCCAGCGGATCGACTCGGAGTTCCACGCCGTGTAGAGCGGCGGTGGTGGCTCGGGCAGATCGACCTCGATCACGCGGCCCTCGAGCGTGCCGTGCTTGCCGGGATGGCAGCAGAACACGCGGTCCTTCGCCGCGGGGTTGCCGCGCACGCCATCGTCCTCTCCGGCAGGGGGAAGGGCCTTGCCGTCGCCTGCGCCGAACGCGGGCGCGGCGACCGCCGCGCTCAGCGCGAGCACGCTCATGCCGATCGCGGTGCGTGCTGCCGAGCGGAGAAGGATGGTTCGGGGGGTTGGCATGCGGGGGCCTGCTGCGGGGGCTTGGTTCGGGGGCTTCGTTCAG
>JBJTOV010000172.1:0-7494 GCA_046074745.1 Planctomycetota bacterium
TTCGCGCCCTCGAGCTGCGCCTTCACCTCGCGCAGGATCTCCTTCCAGTCCTCCTCGTTGGCCTCGACCTTGTCGAGCCGGCCCTCCATGCGGCGCGTGTACTCGTAGTCGAAGAGGAGCGGGAATCCGCCGACGAGGAGCGACACCACCGCCTCGCCGAGCGCGGTGGCGTGGAAGCGCCGGCCTTTCTGCTCGACATAGCCGCGCGACTCGATGGTGTTCACGATCGACGCATAGGTGCTCGGGCGGCCGATGCCGCGCGACTCGAGCTCCTTCACGAGCGACGCCTCCGAGAATCGCGGCGGCGGCGCGCTGAAGCGCTGCACCGCGTCGACCGACACGCCCGCGAGCTCGTCCTTCACCGCCATCTTCGGGAAGGTCGCCTCGACCTCGTCGTCGCCCGTCGAGATGTCGTCGACGAGCTTCAGGTATCCGTCGAACACCACCACGCTGCCCGAGGCGCGCACCACGGCGCCCGTCGCGCGGTCGCTGCGCTCGAGGGTGACCACGGTCTGGTCGTACTCCTTCGGCGCCATCTGGCAGCCCACGAAGCGCCGCCACACGAGCTCGTACAGCGCGTACTGCTCGGCGGTGAGCGCCCCGCGCACGCGCTCGGGCGTGCGGAACGGGTCGGTCGGTCGGATCGCCTCGTGCGCCTCCTGCGCGTCGGCGGCCGCCGCGAAGAAGTTCGGCTTCTCCGGCATGTAGCGGTCGCCGTACTCGCGCTTGATCAGGTCGCGCGCCGAGTGCAGCGCCTCGCCCGCGATGTGCGTCGAGTCGGTGCGCATGTAGGTGATCAGACCCACGCGGTCGCCGCCAAGGTCGACGCCTTCGTAGAGCTGCTGCGCGATGCGCATCGTGCGGTCGGTCGAGAAGCCGAGCTCGCTCGACGCGGCCATCTGCATGGTGCTCGTCTTGAACGGCGGGGGCGGGCGGCGCGTCTTGCGCGTCGTCTCGACGCCCGTCACGCGGTACGCGACCGTCGCACCGACCGTGCCCGACACCGAGCGCACGAAGCGCGCGGCGCCCTTCGCCTTCGCGTCCTGCCGAAGGTCGAGGCGCACGCCCTCGAGGCCCGCAGCCTCGACGGCGGCCTTGACCTCGGACGACAGGTCGCGCGGATTCGCGGCATCGGCGTCGGCGCGCAGGTCGAACGGCTTCCCGCCGAGCTCGACCAGCCGCGCCTCGAGCGCGCCCTGGCGCGACAGGAACGCGAGACGGTCCTTCTGCGACGGCCCCTTGTTGCGGTCGTCGCGGCGCGCAAGGAACTCGGCGATCGCCTTCGCCACCGCCCCGCGGCGCGCGGCCTCGGGCGTCAGGCGCACCAGCACCTCCCACGATTCCTCGGGCACGAACTCGCGGATCTCCTGCTCGCGCTCGACCACGAGCCGCGCGGCCACGGTCTGCACGCGGCCCGCGCTCAGCCCGCCCTGGCGCATCATGCGCCACAGGACCGGCGAGATGCCGTAGCCCACGATGCGGTCGAGGATGCGCCGCGAGTTCTGCGCGTTCACGCGCGACATGTTGATCGCGCGCGGATGCTCGAAGGCCTCGCGGATCGCGGTCTTCGTGATCGCGTTGAACACCACGCGCTTCGCCTTCGCCGGATCGACCTCGAGCACCTCGGCGATGTGCCACGAGATCGCCTCGCCCTCGCGATCGAGGTCGGTCGCGAACCACACATCGCTTGCGCCCTTCTTCAGCTTGCGAAGCTGGGCGACCGTGTCGCGGCGGTCGGGCGTGACCACATAGGTCGTCGCGAACGACTCGAGGTCGACGCCGGGGATGTCCATCTTCTTGGGTTCGCGCGGCGCGGCCTCGCCCTTCTTGGCGCGCACGGGCTTCTTCTTCGGCGCGTCGCCCGCATCGGCCTTCTTGTCGGCACGCTCGGGCAGGTCGCGGATGTGGCCCTTGCTCGCCTCGACATGGAACGCGCCGAGCTCCCGAAGGTACTTCTCGATCGTCTTCGCCTTGGCGGGGCTCTCGACGATGACGAGCGCGCCGCCCTCAGGCATGCTGCGCGCGGCGGTGGCCGCCGAAGACGGCTTCGAGGAGGGCGTCTTCGTCTTCGTGGTTCGCGTCGACTTCTTCGCTGCCATCGGCCTGCCGAATCTCCGCCGCAGGGGCGGTCGTGGAACTGTCGGGAACACTGCCTCGAACTACTGCCTCGAACTACTGCCTCGAACTATTGCCTCGAATCACTGCCTCGAATCATGGCCTCGGTACATGACCTCGGTACATGACCTCGGTTCGGGGCCGAAGATCACTGCCTCGGATCACGGCACCGCGGCCGGGCGATCCGCGGGGAGGATCGGTCCGACCCGCGCCGCGGGTTGAACGGGGAGGGGAAATAGTCGAGAGGCATGGGCCGAGTCAAGCGGGATTCCGCCCACGCGACGCAAATGCAGTGCGTTGCTGCGGCCGAGGCGCGCACGCGTGCGAGCGCTCGCGTACGCGTGTACGCACGCGAGCGTGCCCGCGAGGGCGCTGGCGAGATCGAGTTCGACATCGCGTTCGACATCGAGGTCGACATCGAGCTCTCGTGCTCACGCGCCAGCGCGTTGATTGGCTCGCGCTCAAGCGCTCGCGAGGGACGAGGGCTCGCACTCAAGCGCTCGCGGGGTACGAGGGCTCGCGCTCAAGCGCTCGCGAGCGCCTGCACGCAACGCTCGGCAAGCGCGTCGGCCGAGAGTTCCTCCGTGCACGCGATCGCGATGCCCGGTCGCAGCGCGCGGAAGCGCTTCAGCCAGGTGCGCTGCTGGCGCGCAAGGCGCCGCGTCCTGATCTTGGTCGCTTCCGCGGCCTCCTCGAGGTCCGCCCCGCGCGGCGGCCTGCTTCCGTCGCCGAGCGCGCGCGCCACCTCCTCGTATCCCACCGCGCCGCGCGCCTGCGCGCCGAGCGGCCCCGCCGCGAGCAGCGCGCGCACCTCGTCGACAAGGCCAAGCTCGAACATCCGCTTCACGCGGCGGTTGATGCGCCTGTTGATCGCCTCGATCGGCCAGTCGAGGATGACCGTGAACAGGTCGTCGCGTCGCGGCACGGGGTTGGCCTCGTCCCACGCGGTGCGCCGCGCGCTCGCGGGCTCGCCCGTCGCGTGCGCGATCTCGAGCGCGCGCACGATGCGCCGCCGGTCGTTCGGATGCAGGCGCGCGGCGGTGGCCGGGTCGCCCTCCGCAAGCCGCGCGTGCAGTTCGGCCGAAGGAAGCGCCTCGAGCGCCGCACGGAACGCCGCATCGGCCGCGGGCGCCTCGTCGAGCCCCTCGAGCAGCGCGCGGATGTACAGGTTGGTTCCGCCCACCACGATCGGCACGCGGCCGCGCGCCGCGATGTCCGCGATCGCGCGCTCGGCCTCCTCGAGCCACGACGCCACCGTGAAGCCATCCTCGGTGTGCGGCACGAGGTCGATCGCGTGGTGGGGGATCTCGGCCTGCTCGGCCGCGCTTGGCTTCGCGGTGCCGATGTCCATGCCGCGGTACACCTGCATCGAGTCGGCCGACACGATCTCGCCGCCAAGCCGACGCGCGAGCTCGAGCGCAAGGTCGCTCTTGCCGCCCGCGGTCGGGCCAAGGACGAGGATCGTGCGGCGCGTCATCGAAGGTGTGCGCTCAGGCCTCGTCGAGCGCGTCGAGGCACACGAGGTGCTTGCCCTCGAGCACCTCGAGGCTGGCGCCGCCGCCGGTCGAAACATGCGAGAAGCCTTCGGCGAACCCGAGCTCCTCGACCGCGGCCGCCGTGTCGCCGCCGCCCACGATCGTGACCGCGCCCGCGCGGGTCGCGTCGACGCACGCCTGCGCCACGGCCTTGGTTCCCGCGTCGAACGGCGGCATCTCGAACACGCCCATCGGGCCGTTCCACACCACCGTTCGGCTCGCGCGCACGGCGGCGCAGAACGCCTCGCGCGTCGCGGGGCCGATGTCGAGCCCCATCAGGCCGTCGGGAATCTCACCGGTCGCGACCGTGGTCGGCGCGTTCGCCTCGAACTTCGCCGCGCAGACATGGTCGGTCGGCAGCATGAACGCGCAGCCGCGCGCCTTTGCCTTCGCGAGGATCTCGCGCGCAAGGTCCACGCGGTCGGCCTCCACGCGGCTCGCGCCCGTGGCCACGCCCTGCGCCCGCAGGAAGGTGTACGCCATCGCGCCGCCCACGATGATGCGATCGACCTTCGCCATCAGGTTCTCGATCGCGAGGATCTTGTCCGACACCTTCGCGCCGCCGAGGATCGCCGTGAACGGCCGCTCGGCCGCCGCGATGCGGCCGTAAAGGTACTCGAGCTCCGCGGCCAGCAGGTGCCCGATCACGCTCGGCGCGCCCTTCGCGCGCATCGCCATCGGCAGCGCGTGCATCGAGGCGTCGGCGCGGTGGCTGGTGCCGAACGCGTCGTTCACATACACCTCGCCGAGCTCGGCGAGCTTCGCGGCGAATCCCGCGTCGCCCTTCTTCTCGCCCTTCGCGAAGCGCAGGTTCTCGAGCAGCACCACGCCCTTCGCGGGCATGGCCATCACGGCCGCGCGCGTGGCGTCGTCGGTGCAGTCCTGCGATGGAAACGCCACGCCGTGCGGCGCATCCGCCCCAAGCAGCTCCGCCAGCCGCGCCGCCACGGGCGCCAGCGAGTACTCCGCCTCGAAGCCCTTGCCCTCGGGCCGCCCGAGATGGCTCGCCAGGATGGCCTTTCCGCCCCGCGACAGCACCGAGCGGATGGTCGGCAGGCTTGCGCGGATGCGGCGGTCGTCGGTGATGCGACCGCCCTCCATCGGGACATTGAAGTCGACGCGGACGAACACCCGCTTGCCGGAGACCTCGGTGCGGTCGATGTGCTTCTTGCGCATGGGGCGGCCACTATACGGACCTCGCCCGCACCGCAGGAGCCCCGGTTTCGGCGCGGAATGGCCGCCACCTTTCGCGCGACCGTGGTCGGGGTATCATCCCGAACCCGCCTCGCACCAGGAGCCACCATGAGCCTTCCGTTCGATCTCCGCCTCCTCGCCGTTCCCGCCATCGTGATCTCGGCCGGCATCGCCTCGCCGACCGCCGCCGACAGCCTCAAGGTCGGCTCCGACGCCCCCGACATCAACGCGCTCGACTGGGTGCAGGGCGGCGTCACGGGCTTCTCCGACGACCGCAAGACCTATGTCGTCGAGTTCTGGGCGACCTGGTGCGGCCCGTGCATGCGCTCGATCCCGCACCTGAACGAGCTCCACACGAAGTACCGCGCGAAGGGCCTCGAGATCATCGGCATCAGCGACGAGCCCCTCTCCACCGTGCGGCCCTTCGTGAACAAGAAGGGCGCCGCCATGTCCTACGCGGTCGCGTGCGACCGGGACAAGGCCACCAACGAGAAGTGGATGAAGGCTGCGGGCCAGAACGGCATTCCGTGCGCGTTCATCGTGCGCGGCGGAAAGATCCGCTGGATCGGCAACCCGCTCGACCCGAAGTTCGACGAGGTCCTGCTCGGCGTGATCTCGGGCCGCTACAGCCCCGAGCTCATGGCCAAGGCCGAGCCCGTGCTCAAGGCCGCGCGCGACGCCGCGAAGCTGAAGAACTTCCGCGACGCCTACAAGCACTACGACGCGGTGATCGCGCTCGATCCGCGCGCCTTCGGCGATGTCGCGGTGCGCAAGTACCGCGTCATGCTTGTCGACGCGAAGGACAAGGCCGCCGCCGACCAGTGGGCCGCCACCATGCTCACGACCCTGTGCGTCAACGACGCGAACACCGCCACCGATCTCGCCGAGCTCATCCTCAACGACGACGCGATCACCGACCGCGACTTCAAGACCGCGCTCGCCGCCGCGCAGCAGGCCGACCTCCTGGCGCGAAGCGCTTCCTCGAAGGCCCTCGTGGCCCTCGCGTACCACCGCATGGGCGAGACGGGCAAGGCGTCGGAACTGCAGTACGAGGCTTGGATGAAGGCCGAGCCGGCCGAGAAGGCCGACTACCGCAAGGTGCTCGACAACTACAAGAAGGCTGCGCCCGCCGCCGCCAAGACGGGCGCCTGAGCCCCGACGCGCGGGCGGGCTTTCGCTACGCTTCGCGCATGACGCACGCTGCTCCATCGACGGCCCCCGCATTCGGGGGCCGTCGTCTTTCCTCGGTTCCCACGCTGGTCGCGCCGTCGATCCTCAGCGCCGACTTCGCGCGCCTCGGCGAGGAGTGCCGCGCCGTGCTCGCCGCGGGCGGCGACCTCCTCCATGTCGATGTGATGGACGGCCACTTCGTGCCGAACCTCTCGATGGGCCCCGCGATCTGCGCCGCGGTGCACGCGGCCGTTCCCGAGGCGCTGCTCGATGTCCACCTCATGGTCACCGACCCCGCGGCCTACATCGAGCCCTTCCGCAAGGCGGGTGCCGCGCACATCACCTTCCACGCCGAGGTCGTGCGCGACCCGCGCGCGCTCGCGGCGGAGATCCGCGCCAAGGGCATGACCGCGGGCATCGCGATCAACCCCGACACGCCTGCGTCGGCGTTGCGGCCGTTCCTCGCCGACATCGACCTCGCGCTCGTCATGAGCGTGCATCCGGGCTTCTCGGGCCAGTCGTTCATCGCGCGCGTCCTCGACAAGACCCGCGAGCTGCGCGCCGCCGCGCCGGCAGCGATGCGCATCCAGATGGACGGCGGCGTTTCGCCCGAAACGGCGGGGGGCTGCCGCGAGGCGGGCTGCGATGTCTTGGTCGCGGCCAGCGCGATCTTCGGACGGCCCGACTACGCGGCGTCGGTCCGCGCCATCCGCGGCGGCTGAGCCATCGGGTATACTCGCGCCGTGGCAGAGACGACCTGGAGCCAGACCGATGTCCAGGCGCCCAAGAAGGGCGTCCCCGAAGGCCTTTGGATGAAGTGTCCCTCCTGCGAGGAGACGCTCTTCAAGAAGGCCGTCGAGTCGAACCTTTGGGTCTGCCCGAAGTGCCAGCACCACATGCGGGTCAGCGCGCGCCAGCGCGTCGACCAGCTGCTCGATCCGGGCACCTTCGAGGCTTTCGACGACGGCCTTGTCGCGACCGATCCGCTGCACTTCGTCGACGCCAAGCCGTATCCGGCGCGCATCGCGGAAAGCCAGCGCAAGACGGGCGCGCGCGACGCGCTGCTCTCGGGATTCGGCTTCGTGAAGGGCCGCCGCGTGGTGGTCGCGGTCATGGACTTCACCTTTCTCGGCGGATCGATGGGCTCGGTGGTCGGCGAGAAGATCACCCGCGCCATCGAGCGCGGCATTGATCACGACCTGCCCGTCGTCACGGTCAGCTGCTCGGGCGGCGCGCGCATGCACGAGTCTGGCTTCTCGCTGATGCAGATGGCGAAGACGAGCGCCGCGCTCGCGCGCCTCGACGAGGCGGGCGGACTGTTCATCTCGGTGCTCGCCGACCCGACCACGGGCGGCGTCACCGCCAGCTACGCGATGCTCGGCGACGTGATCTTCGCCGAGCCGAAGGCGCTCATCGGCTTCGCGGGACCCCGGGTCATCCAGCAGACGATCCGCCAGGAGCTTCCCGAGGGCTTCCAGAC
>JBJTOV010000173.1:0-12813 GCA_046074745.1 Planctomycetota bacterium
GCGTTCGCGCCGCGTGGCCCGCGCACGAGGAGATACGCCGCCGACGCCGCGAAGAGCCCGAGCAGCGCGAGCCCAACCGCGGTGAACAGCCTCCACGGCACCGACGGCGGCGCGGTTCCGCCCGGGACGAAGTTCAGGTGCGTCGACCAGTTTCGATCGAAGGTGTCTAGAGCCTCTGGCACGGTGAGGTCGCCCGTCCGCAGCCCCTGGCCCATCGCGGAGTCAAGGATCTGGTCGAACATCGCGTCGGCGGGCCACTCGATCACGCCCGCCTCGGGAACGGCGTCGAGGTAGCCTCTGTTGTTGGCAGGCGGCAGCTCGGACACTAGGAAGTCGGGGCTTTCCGCCACATCGCGCAGCGACGGGATGGCGAGCCCAAGCCGCGCGTTCGAAGCCTGCGCGCGGCGGTCGGTGAGCCACTTGATCAACTTCCACGACTCCTCGGGGTGCTTGGTGTCGCGCGACATCGACCAGCTGACCGTGAGCACGCAGTTGGCCTCGGCGCTACCGCGGGGCAGAGGCGCGAAGTCCCACTCGAAACCGCCCTGCGATGGCGGCGGAATCTTGCGGTACTCGGGCACCACCCATCGCCCGAACGGCCCCGCCATGCCGACCTTTCCCGTGGTGAAGATGCTCGAGCCCGAGGCGAGCTTGCTGTTGCCCGGAACGAGCGCGCCCTGCTCGTCGTGGCGCCACGCGCGCAGCCGCTCGAGAGCCGCGACCGCCGCGGGCTCGCGCAGGCGGATCGTCTTCAGGTCGCTTCCGATCGCCTCGGCGCCCTCGGTGCGCAAGTAGGTGCGCGCCACGAAGCTCCAGGTGACGAACTCGCTGCCGATGATCGCCTCCTCCTCGGCCGCGCCGGGCGGGTTGAGCCGGCCGATGGCGCGCGCGGCGGCGATGTAGTCGTCCCAGGTCCAGCCGCTGGTCGGGAACGGCACGCCCGCGCGGCGGAAGAGGTCCTTGTTGTAGTAGAACCCGATGGTGGTGAAGTCCTTCGGGATGCCGTAGAGCGGACCCGTGCCCACGCGCGTGCCATCGGATCGGAACGCAGCCACCGTCGGCGCGTAGAACGCGTCGAGGTCGAGCGCCGTGGCGTCGCCCGCCGCGCGGGCGGCCTTCTCGCGCTCGACGAACTCGTCGACCGGCCGCAGCAGGTCGAGGCTGACGAAGTTGGCCACGCGCTCGTAGCCGACATAGAAGACATCGGGCGCTTCGCCCGCGACCATCATGGTCTGCAGCTTGGTGTAGAACTCGGGCGTGGAGCCTGGGTTCAGTCGCTTGACGCGGATGCCCGGGTTCGCCTTCTCGAACTCGCGCAGCGCGTTCTCGACGATCAGGTCCTCCTCCTGGCCGCCTTCGCCCGACCAGTGCATGACGCTGAGCTCGATCTCGCCCTGCTTGACCGAAGCCGAGGTGGCCGTGCGGTACGCCACCCGCGCCACCGCGCCCGCAACAAGCAGTAGGGCCACCGCCGCGAGGGCCCGCGTGGCCCAGCGGCTGACGACCGTGCTGAAGTTGTCGCCCTGCTCCGGCATGGGGCGCGAGTATAAATGAACCCATGCGCGGATTTGTTTTTGCAACCTTTTTTCCAGCGATCTGCATGGCGTGCGCGAGCGCGCCCCCGGCCGAGCAGCTCGCTCGCCCCGAACGCGCGTCGGTGGTCGGGGCCAAGGCGCCGCCGTCGGTCGAGCTTGCACCCGCCGAAGGCGGCGCTTGGACGGCGACCTTCACGCTGCGCGGCGTGCGCGCCGACGCAAAGGTGTCGGTCGCGGGCTCGTTCAACGGCTGGAATCCGAACGCCACCCCCATGGAGCGGATGGGCGACGGGGCGTTCCGCGCCACGGTCACGCTGTCCGCGGCGCGCCACCTGTACAAGTTCGTAGTCGACGGACGCGAGTGGATCGCCGATCCTGCGAACGCGACGCGCGAGGACGACGGTCACGGCGGATTCAACTGCGTGCTCGACCTCGGGGCCGAGCCCGCGTTCGACGCAGCGCGCGCGCAGGTGGGCGACGGCGCCGTCGAGGCGGCGGCCTGCCTGCACGACCCGACGCGGCAGGCGTGGTTGCAGCGGTCGGACGATGGCGGCCATCTCGTGCGCTACCGCACGCTTGCGGGCGACGCGCAATCGGTTCTCTTCGTCCTCGGCGGCCGCGAGCCCGAGGCGATGGGCAGCCTGTCGCGCAGCGGCGGCTTCGAGTGGCGCGAAATCAGGGTCACGGCCGCGCATGGCGGCGAGACCTACGGCTTCATCGTGGTCGACGGTGCGCGCG
This sequence comes from Planctomycetota bacterium, assembly GCA_046074745.1. Classification (GTDB taxonomy): domain Bacteria; phylum Planctomycetota; class Phycisphaerae; order Phycisphaerales; family SM1A02; genus QWPT01. Next base: position 2,274 of record JBJTOV010000173.1, read on the forward strand.
CGTGGGCCGATCCGTCGGAGTTCCGCGTGCCAGTGTCGACTGACGCGCCGTTCCGCACGCCCGACTGGGCGAAGGACGCCGTCTGGTACCAGATCATGCTCGACCGCTTCGCGAACGGCGATCGGTCGAACGATCCGCCCGACACGATGCCGTGGACCTCGGCGTGGCGCAGGCTTCAGCCCTGGGAATCGCGCGACGGCCAGACCTTCTGGCAGTGGGCCGTCTACGGGCGCCAGTACGGCGGCGACCTCGCGGGCCTGCGCGCGCGGCTTCCGTACCTGAAGTCGCTCGGCGTGAACGCGATCTACCTGAACCCCGTGTTCGAGGCGCCGAGCCCGCACAAGTACGACGCGCGCACCTTCGTGCACATCGACGACGCGTTCGGAACCAAGGGCGACGCGGCCGAGGCCTCTTCGCGCGAGGACCTGCTCGACCCGCGCACCTGGACGCTGAGCGCGAGCGACCGGCTGTTCGTCGAGGTGCTGGCCGCGTGCAAGGCGGCGGGCATGCGCGTGATCGTCGACGGCGTGTTCAACCATGTGGGCGACCAGCACGAGGCGTTTCTCGATGTGCGCGCGAAGGGCCGCGCGTCGCGCTACGCCGACTGGTTCCGCATCCGCTCCTTCGAGCCGTTCGCCTACGACGGCTGGGCGGGCTTCGGGCAGCTGCCCGAGTTCGCGAAGACGGACACGGGCTTCGCCAGCCCCGTGGTGCGCGCGCATGTGTTCGAGGTCACGCGCCGCTGGATGGACCCGAACGGGGACGGCGATCCGGCGGACGGCGTCGACGGCTGGCGCCTCGATGTGCCGAACGAGGTGCCGATCGAGTTCTGGCGCGAGTGGCGCGGGCTCGTGAAGGGCATCAATCCCGACGCGTACATCGTGGGCGAGATCTGGAATCCCGCGGGCGAGTGGCTCGACGGCCGCACCTTCGACGCGGTGATGAACTATCCGTTCGCGCAGGCGGTGGTGGCGTGGGCCGCGGGTGGCGCGGGCGCGCCCAAGCCGAGCGAGGTCGACGCGCGCCTTGCGGCGCTGCGCCTCGAGTACCCCGCGCAGGCGACCTTCGCGCTGCAGAACCTTCTCGCAAGCCACGACACCGACCGCCTGGCGTCGATGATGGCGAACCCTGGCCGCGGCTACGACCGCGCGAACAGCGAGAAGCCCGGCTCGACCTACGACGGCGCACGACCGCAGCCCGGGCACTTCCGCCGCGCGCGGCTGGCGGCGCTCGTGCAGATGACCTATGTGGGCGCTCCCATGGTGTGGTACGGCGACGAGGCGGGAATGTGGGGCAGCGACGATCCGTTCTGCCGGAAGCCCATGGTGTGGAGCGATCTCGGCGCGTTCGACGACCCCGACGAGCGCTTCGACGGCGAGCATTTCGCGGCCTACCGCGACATGATCGCGCTGCGCGCGCAGCACGCGGCGATTCGCCGCGGCGGTTTCCGAACGCTGCTCGTCGACGATGCGCGCAACCTGTGGGTGTTCGAGCGGCGCCTCGGCGACGAGCGCGTCATCGTGGCGCTGAACGCCTCGGACGCGCCGCAGGAGTTCACGCTGCCCGCGGCGGAACTCGCGGGATTCTCGTGGCGCACGGTGCACGACACCGAGTGCCTGCGCGGCGCGCCCCCGCTCGAGGCGCTTCGCGCAGCGGTGGTCGCACCGCTCGGTGGCCGCGTGTTTCTCGGCACGCGCGCGCCCTGAACGCGGCGCGCGGCGGTATATCTGCGCGAATGCCGCCGAAGCCCGCCAGCCGTCCGCAGCACGCGAAGACGCATCCGCTCCTCGACACCCGCCGCGCGGGCGTATTGATGCACATCACGAGTCTGCCTTCGCCGCATGGCTCGGGCGACCTCGGGCCGTCGGCGTTCGCGTTCGCCGACTGGCTGGCCGACGCAGGGTTCACCGTGTGGCAGATGCTGCCCATCGGCCCGATGGGCTACGGCGACAGCCCGTACTCGTCGCCGTCGAGCTTCGCGATCGAGCCGACCTCTCTCGCGCTCGAGCCGCTCGTGGCCGCGGGGCTGCTTTCGCGCCGCGATGTGAAGCCGTCGCGGCTCCTCGCGAAGGGCGACTGCGACTTCGCGGGAAGCCGCGCGTTCCGAATGCCGCTCTATGCGAAGGCCGCCGCGGCGTTCCACGCGCGCGGGCTGTCGCGCACCGCGGCGTGGAAGGCGTTCGCCAAGCGCTCGCCGTGGCTCGAGGCGTGGCTCGACTTCGTCGACGAGGGCGACGACCTGCAGCGCGCCACGCATGCGTTCATCCAGTTCGAGCTCGACCGCCAGTGGGCCGCGCTGCGCGCCCACTGTTCGGCGCGCGGCGTGCGCCTGGTGGGCGATGTGCCGATCTTCGTCACCGCCGACAGCGCCGATGTCCGCGCCGATCCGGCGCTCTTCCGCCTGCGCGCCGACGGAAACCCCGAGGTGCTGACGGGCGTGCCACCCGACGGCTTCAGCGCCGACGGCCAGCTGTGGGGCCATCCGCACTACCGCTGGGAGGCGCACCGGCGCGAGCGCTTCCGATGGTGGATCTCGCGCATCGCCTGCGCGGCGGAGCGCTTCGACCTCGTGCGCATCGACCATTTCATCGGCTTCCATCACGCCTACGAGGTGCCGTTCGGCGCGCGCAATGCGCGGAAGGGCGAGTGGCGCCGCGCGCTTGGCCGCGAGCTGCTTTCGGCGATGGCCAAGCGCTTCGGCGCGCTGCCGCTGATCGCCGAGGATCTCGGCGCGCTCACCCCCGAGGTCGAGGCGCTGCGCGACGACTTCGGGCTCGCGGGCATGCGCATCGTGCAGAACGCGTTCTGGAGCGGGAAATCGGGCGACATGCCGCACAATCACCCCGTGCGCTCGGTGGTCTACTCGGGAACGCACGACAACGAGACCACGGTGCAGTGGTGGAAGGGCCGCGACGCGGCGCAGCGGGCGCGGTTCCGAGCCTACGCGGGCGACGGGCCGGTGCACGAGGCGATGTCGCGCATCGTGCTGGCGTCGCCTGCTGCGCTCGCAGTACTTCCGATGCAGGACCTTCTCGGGCTCGGTGCCTCGGCGCGCATGAACCTGCCCGGAACCGCGAGCGGCAACTGGCGCTGGCGCATGGCGGCGGGGGCCACCACCCCGCGGCTGGCGTCGCGTCTGCGCGCCATGAACGACGCGGCTGGCCGCTGCTAGCGCATCCCGCGCGCGTTCAGGCTTCGTTTGGGCGTCCAAACGCGGCCTCGGAACGACTATCTTGGCGCGAATGGCCGCGAAGAAGTCGAACAGCGTGAAGTCGAAGCCGTCCGCCGCATCGCGTGGGTCGGGCAAGGCGCGGAAGTCCGCGCAGGCTGCGCGCGTGGCGCCGCGGCGCACCGTGGTGCCCGCGCCGATCGCTCCCGCCGAGGCGCGCGTGCAGATGCGCGAACTCGCGATGAACCTCTGGTGGAGCTGGAACGAGGTCGCGCGGCGTCCGTTCGCGGCGCTCGATCCCGTGGTGTGGAACGCGACCAAGCATTCGCCGCTCGCGACGCTTGCGTACGCGGGCGAAGCCACGCTTTCCGCCGCGTGCGAGGAGCCCGGATTCAGGCTTGCGCTCGCCGACGCGCGCGCGGCGCTCGCCGCCGAGATGTCGCGCGAGACCTGGTGGGACCGCGAGAAGCGCGGCGCGAACCCGAAGGCCTGCATCGCCTACTTCTGCTCGGAGTACGCGCTGCACGAGAGCATCCAGCAGTACTCGGGCGGACTCGGCGTGCTCGCAGGCGACCACCTGAAGAGCGCGAGCGACCTCGGCATCCCGCTGGTCGCGGTCGGCCTCTACTACCGCCACGGCTACTACATCCAGCAGTTCGCCGAGGACGGCTCGACGAAGGTGCTCTATCCCGTCTACGACCGCGCGACCGTGCCCATCTCGGACACGGGCCTTGCGATCGAGTGCCCTATCGGCGGCTCGACCGTGCGCGCGCGCATCCTGCGCATGGATGTGGGCCGCACGCGCGTGTTCCTGCTTGACGCCGACATCCCTGAGAACGCGCCCGACGACCGCATGCTCACCGAGGGCCTCTACAAGGGCGAGCCGGCGCTCCGCATGCGGCAGCAGGTGCTTCTCGGCGTGGGCGGCATGATCGCGCTGCGCGCGCTCGGCATCGAACCGACGCGCATACACCTGAACGAGGGTCACGCCGCGTTCGCCGCGGTCGAGATGCTCGCGGGCTTCCGCGCGGCGGGGCTCTCGCACGACGCGGCGGTCACGCGCGTGCGCGCGGCGGGCGTGTTCACAACGCACACGCCCGTCGCCGCGGGGCACGACCGCTACGGCGTCGACATGGTGATGGGGGGCCTCGCGGGAACGCTCGCGAAGGGCGGAATCACGCGCGCCGAGCTCGAGTCGCTCGGCCGCGAGAATCCGTCCGACGCGAACGAGCCGGTCTGCATGACGGTGCTCTGCCTGCGCCTCGCGAGCCGCGTGAACGGCGTGGCCCGGCTGCACGGCGAGGTGTCGCGCGAGATGTGGAGGGGCGCTTACGGCGCGAAGCGCGCGAAGGATGTGCCGATCGGCCATGTGACGAACGGCGTGCATGTCGGCACCTGGCTCGATCCGCGCGCGGCGGCGTTCTGGAAGTCGGAGTGCGGCATCGACGCCTACGCGTCCACGCCGCGCAACCGCGGCTGGAAGAAGGCCGCTTCGGCCGATCCCGCCGCGTTCTGGGCCATGCGCGGCGCGCTGCGCGCGTCGGTGGTTCGCTTCGCGCGCGAGCGGCTCGTGCGCGCGGCCATGCGCCGCGGCGAGACCCCTTCGGCGATCGACGAGTTCGCGAACATCCTTGATCCGAACGCGCTGACCATCGGTTTCGCGCGCCGTTTCGCCACCTACAAGCGCGCACCGCTCGTCTTCACCGATGTCGAGCGCCTGGCGCGCATCGTGGCCGACGAGCGCCGCCCCGTGCAGTTCGTGTTCGCCGGCAAGGCGCACCCGCGCGACACGGGGGGGCAGGCCTACGCGCGCAAGGTGTTCGAGATGACGCGTCATCCGCTCCTGCGCGGACGCGTGGTGCTCATCGAGGAGTACGACATGGAGGTCGGCCGCGCGCTCGTCTCGGGCTGCGATGTGTGGCTCAACAACCCGATCCGCCCGCACGAGGCGAGCGGCACGAGCGGCATGAAGTGCCCGATGCACGGCGGAATCAACTGCTCTATCCTCGACGGCTGGTGGCCCGAGGGCTTCGACGGCAAGAACGGCTGGGCGATCGGCGACGCGAAGGATCCGGGCTTCAGCGAGGCCGACGCGCACGGCGCGGGCGCGGCGCGCGACCTGCGCGACGCGGAGTCGCTCTACCGCCTGCTCGAGCGGCAGATCGTGCCCGAGTTCTACGACCGCGGCCGCGACGGCATCCCGAAGAAGTGGATCCGCCGCGCGCTCGCGAGCGCGTCGGGCATTCCCGACTTCTTCTCGACGCACCGCATGGTCGGCGACTACGCCGAGCGATACACGGGCTGATTTCGCGGCGAATCCCGCTCAGTTGATCGACTGCCAGAGCACCGTCGCGCCCGACGGGGCGGGGTACTTGCCGTTCAGGATGTCGCCCACCGTGGCGCCTTCGCCGTAGCACTCGCGGTTCACCTTGTCGGCGGTGCTGAAGTGCACGCCGCCCACGAGCACGCCGCCGAAGAGGCCTTCGGTGCGCAGGTAGTAGTAGGTCGCAGGCACGGGCCCGCCGGCGTTGTACGGGTCGGTGCTCTTCGGGCCCGCGACCGCCGAGACCTCGGCCAGCGCGTACACGCCGTCGTCGAGGAAGCCCGCGATCTCGGCCTCGGTGTTCATGATGATCACGATGTCGCGCGTCTGTCCGCCCGCCTGCAGGCCGATCGAGGCGCCCACCGTGTTGATGGCGACGGGCGCCGTCCAGCCGAATCCCTGCTTCTTCATGAACACGCCGCCGCCGCCCGAGCCGCCGACGAGGAGCGCCGCGTTCGTCTCGCGCAGGATCGCGATGGCCTTCGCGTGCTCGAACACGGCCGAGGGAATCGTGCCCTTGCCCGCCTGGAACTCGCGCATCACCGAGACCGAGGTGCCCATGCGCTCGCCCATCGGCGTGGCGCATGCGGCCAGTGCGAGCAGGGGAAGGACGATCAGCGCGCGAAGCGCTGCGGTGAATCCGTTCATGGGTTGCCTCCGTGCGGTTTCGTCCCGCTCAGTCGATCAGCTTCTTCATGTCGGCGATGCGCAGCGCGATCACCTTGTTCATCAGCTTCACCACGATGAACGCGCAGACCACGACGATCACGAACTCGACGCAGTTGTTGATGAACTTGCCCCACAGGATCGCGGCATCGGGAACCGACTGGCCATCGACTTCCTTCGTGGTCAGCACCAGCTTGAGGTCGGTGAAGTTCACGCCTCCGATGAGCACGCCGATCGGCGGCATCAGCAGGTCGGACACGACGCTGTTGACGATCTTGGTGAAGGCCGTGCCGACCAGAATGCCGACGGCCATGTCGACCGCGTTGCCCTTGGCCGCGAACTGCTTGAGTTCCTCGATGAATCCCATGTGTGCCTCCGTTGGGGTTGCGCTGGCCCACGGAAGATAGCGCGCCGCGCCCGGCCCTGCACCGTCAGTAGATGAGGCGTATGCCCGCAAAGAAGCCGAGGTCGACCTCCGGCCTGTCGTTTCCGCGCTGCGAGAGGGGCAGCTGCACGCCCGCCTCGATCGCGTAGTCGGGCGCCTCGATCAGGAGCCCTGGCGAGAGCAGGACCTCGCGGTCGCCCCCCGCGGTCCACTGGGTGTTGAGCTCGAGCGTCAGGTACCACGCGGCCTCGCGGACCTCGGTGTACTCGGCCGGCGCAAGCCGGAACACATAGCCGAGGTCCGCCCCGATCACATCCTCGCCGTCGTCGCCGATGAACAGCGGAAGATCGGTGTCGCCCGTGACGAACGAGTAGCGCGCGGCGGCGTTGAGGCCGTGACGGCCGAAGATCGCGTTGATGGCCGCGCCCACGAACGGGTCGAACGACTGGCGGCCGAAGCCGTCGGTCGCGGTGGGCAGGGCGGCGCCCGCAAGCAGCGCGCCGCGCACGGTGTCGATCGCGTCGAGGTCCTGCTGCAGCACGCGGTACTCGACGCCGAGTTCGAGCGCACCGAGGCCGAACTCGCCGTCGCTCGGACGCGGTGCATCGAGAAATCCCTGGTAGAGCGGAAGTTCGGCAAACGCGGAGAGATTGCGCGCGATTCCGTACTCGGCGCGAAGGTCCTCCGCGAGCAGCGTCTGTCCGCCGTCGAACAGCGTGACGCGCGCCTGCGCGCGCGGGATGAGCACGCCTGGCGAGGGCGCGGTGGCGGAGGCGATGTTGGGCGACTCCTGCGCGAAAGCACATGCCGTTGCGGCGAGCGGGGCCAGAACGGCGGCATGAAGGGAGACATGAAGGCAGACGCGGAGCGCGGCGCGACTCATGGATTCGCTCCTGCGGGCGCGCCGTCGATCGAGGACAGCGTGAACCCCGCGTCCGCGACGGCGGACGCGAAGTCGCGCGCCGACGGACGCGCGTCGCCCGCGACCTCGACGGTCACGGTTCCGTGCTTCATGTCGACCGTGGCGGACGCCACGCCCGGCAGCCGCTTGAGCTGGAGATCGACATTCGAGATGCACTTCGGGCAGCTCATTCCGAGGACGGCCAGGACATGACGGCCTGCGGAGACAGGCTCGGCGCTGAACATCTCGGCGCGCTCGGGGGAAACGGAGGTTGTCGAGGCGCAGCCTGCGAGCGGCTGCAGCGGAAGGACGGCGGCCAGAACGGCGGCGCCGAGGCGATGGCGAAGCATGGGTGCTCCGTGAATGTGGTGAATAGTAGCAATGGTTGACAATGAAACGGACGCGGTCTCGCGCCGTCATGTCGTCCATCGCGCGATGCGCTCGAGAAGCGCGCGACCGGCAGGGCGGACGGCGGCCGTCGTGGGCGCCTCAGCCACCGGGGATCGACCCGCTTCGATGAGATCGAGCGCCGTGACGCGGTGCATCTGCACCGCGAGGGTGCGCTCGTCGCGGTCCCGGGCGGGGGCGGGAGCCTCGTTGCCGTGCGGTTCGGAGTCCGAGCCGTCGGCCACGCAGGCGCAGGCGGGGCCGCAGGCGCATGCGCCGCCGCAGCAGGCCGCGGCGTCGTGCTCGGCGGCTTCCGCGGCAAATGCGCGGGTTTCGGTTCGCACCGACGCAGGCGCCGCGAGTGCGGCGGCGAGCACGAGGAGCGCGGTGAACCAGCGGAGCATCGAAGGTTCAGTCTACGCGGAAAGCGCGCGGTCGAGGTCGCCATCCGACAGCGACCAGCCTGCGCGCGGCGCTGGATTCCAGTGGGCGATCGGGTCGCCGCCCTCGAAGCGACGCGCCTCGAAGTCGTAGCGCAGAGGCTTCTGGGCGCGCCCCGCGACCGTGCCAGAGAGCACGATTTCGTTGAGCACGGTCGAGCGCGCGAACGCGCAGAGCGGCGCGTCGTGCGCCGTGGAGCCGCCGTCGCGCCATGAGCGGATCGCGTCGAGCCACTCGCGATGGTGTCCGGGCGAATCGGGCAGACGCTCTGCGGGCGGCTGCGCCTCGGCGGCGACGGCGCCCGGCGTGAGCAGCAGCTCGCCGTAGTTCGCCCAGAGGAAGCCCTTCGTTCCCTGGAAGACCATGTTGAAGCGCCCGTGGTAGTCGGCGCGATCCTTCGCGCCGAGTTCCTGAGCGGTGGGCGAGATGCGCCCGTTGTCGAACCAGCGAAGGACAAGCGGGTCGAAGTCCTTCCGCGGGATGGCCCACGACGCCTCGGTCCACTCGGGGCACGCCACGCTGTCGTTCTTCGAGATCTCCGCGCGAATCTCGACGCGGCCGAGCGCCGCGCGGTCGAGTCCGAGCGCCCACACGGGCAGATCCATCATGTGGCAGCCCATGTCGCCGAGCGTGCCCGTGCCGAAGGCCCAGTACTTGCGCCAGTTCGCGGGATGCACGCCCTCGATGTAGGGCGATTCCTGCGCGGGACCGAGCCAGAGGTCGTAGTCGAGTTCGGCGGGCGGCGCGGCGACCGGGCCCGTCGGCCCGCAGCACCAGCCCTTGTTCACCCAGCAGTCGCAGCTGGTGACGCGGCCGATCGCGCCGGCGCGCACGAGCTCGACGACGCGTCGGTAGTTCGCCGTGGCGTGGATCTGCGTGCCCATCTGCGTGGGCACCTTCGCCACCGCGGCGAGCGCGCCGATGCGGCGCGATTCCTCCATCGTGTGCGTGAGCGGCTTCTCGCAGTACACGGGAAGCCCCGCGCGCAGCGCGAGCGCGGTGGGAAACGCGTGCGTGTGATCGGGCGTCGAGACAAGCACGCCGTCGAGCGCGAGCGCGCGGCGGGCCTTGAAGAGCTCGCGCATGTCGCGGAAGACCGCCGCCTGCGGGCAGCGCTTCGAGCCTGATTCACGCGCGCGGCTGTCGACATCGCAGAGCGCGGCGATCTCGGCGCCCGCGCCGAGGAGGTCGCCGAGGTTGTCGCTTCCACGGCCCGAGCAGCCGATCAGCGCGATGCGCACGGGCTTCGGGTCGGGAGCGAGGATCGTCGGCGCCGCGAGCGGCGACGAGGCGTGCAGCGGCCGCAGCAGCGCGGGAACGGCGAGGACGGCGGGAATGGAGGCCAGGAACGCGCGGCGCTCGATGCGGTGCATGCGCGCAGCATGGCGCGTGCGGCCGCTCCATGCAATGGGCTGCAACGCTTTCCGAAGTGTTATGTATGATTGCGCCCCCCGAACACCTTACATTCCGAGGGTACATCATGAAGAAGCAGCGTCGAACGAAAGTCTCTAGGAAGCAGGCCGCGCCGAAGGGCGGACGACGCGGCGCCGCCGCGCTGTCGGGGGTGCCGACCGAGGCGCTCGCGGCCGAGTTGAAGCGCCGGCGTTCGGAGTTGCCGAGGCTCGAGAAGGCCGCGCGCGAGCTGCGTGCGCGGCTCGCCGAGGTCGAGGCGCGCATCGCGTCGCTCGGAGGCGAGAGCGCGGGCGCGGCGCCCGGTGCGGGCGGGTCGGCGCGTGCCGCGGGATTCCTCGCGACGCGAGGCGGAAAGCCCACGCTCGCGCTGCAGATCCTCGAGCAGCTGCGCGGCGCCGCGGGGCCGCTTGCGCGCGGACAGATCGTGTCGTCGGCGGCTCGTGGTCTCGGCCGCGAGGTCACCACGGGCTTCTCCGTTCAGGTGAGCGCCACGCTGCGAAAGCTCGTGAACGCGGGCGAGGCCGAGCAGGCCGGCCGCGGCATGTATGCCGCGAAGGGCATGGCGCATGCTTCGGCCGAGTGACGCGCTCGTGGCGGCTATGGCGGTCGCCGCGGCGGCGCTCGTCGGCTGCACGGCCCCTGCGCGCGTCGACCGTTCGCTGCAGCCGCCCGGCGCGCCCACGACCGTCAGTTCGGTGAGCAGGTCGATCGATCCCGGGGCGGTCGATGTGGTCGGGCTGTTCCCGCGGAGGGATGTGCTCCAGCGCAAGAGCTTTCTGACGGCGCTCGAGGCCGCGCGCCGCACCGCGAACGCCGATGCGGCCGCGGATGCGGGCGTGCTGTTCGCCGCGTTCA
>JBJTOV010000174.1:0-4367 GCA_046074745.1 Planctomycetota bacterium
CGGGCGGCGCGGCCGCGTCGTCGCCGCGCGCATCGTCCGCCGTGGACGCGAGCGCGGGGGCGTCGGCGGGCGTCGCGACTTCGCCGCGGCCTGCGGCGACCGCGCCGCCGGGAGCGAGGGCGTCGTTCCACCAGCGGTCCATCGGGCGCATTGCGGGCGCGGCGCCGTGGCGCGGCTCGCGTTTCGGCGGATCGCGGAGATCCTCGGTGAAGTCGCGCGCAAGCTCGCTGAAGGCGTCGAGCGTGGACACGATCGCCTCGGCCCCGCGGTCGCGTTCGAGCCGGCGCTTCTCGCGCTCCTCGAGCTCGCGCGCGAGTTCGACGGCGCGGCGGTCGCCGGGAATCGGGGGAAGCCCCGCGTCCGCCCGCCGCTCGGCGGCCTCGGCGCGGCGCTCGATCTGCGCCGTCGGCAGGGGAACGCGGTCGCGCGGCGCGTCGGCCCGCTCCTGCGCCCAGACCGAGACGAGGATGAGCATCGTCATCGACAGCGTCTGGAACACCGCGTACGCGATGCACAGGTATCCGAGGCGCCTGCGCAGCCACTGGCCGAGCTCGCGCTCGTACTCGGCGCGGAACACCCCGCGGTCCGCTGAGAGATCGACCTGGTCGGGCTGCCGCTCGTCCATCGGGGCGCCATCCTATGCGCCCGTCCGCCGATGGGAGGGTGGGAAAAAGCACCGCCGCCGCCCGTGAAGGCGGCGGCGGCTTCCATGCGGTCCGATGCGCGGCGCGGGCCGCGGATCACTTCTTGAGGACGGCGTCCTTCAGGCGGTCCGGCATCACGCGGTAGGTGAGGGGCTCCATCGAGCTGGTCGCACGGCCCTGCGTCATCGAGCGCAGCGTCGTGGTGTAGCCGAAGAGCTCGGACAGCGGCACTTCGCAGGTCAGGAGGCGCGCGTTGCCACGCATCTCCTGATCGACGATCTGGCCGCGCCGCGACGCGATGTCGCCCGAGACATTGCCGAAGAACTCGTCGGGCGTGGTGACCACGAGCTTCATGATGGGCTCGAGGAGCGCCGGCTTCGCCTTCATGACCGCCTCGCGGAAGGCGAGCATGCCCGCCTGCTCGAACGCGACCTGGCTCGAGTCGACATCGTGGTACGAGCCGAACACGAGCTGCACGCGCACATTGATGACGGGGTAGCCGCCGAGCACGCCCGACGCGGCCGCCTGGCGGATGCCGTACTCGACCGACGGGATGAACTCGCGCGGGATGACGCCGCCCGAGATCTTGTCCTCGAACACGACGCCGTCCTTCATCGTCAGTTCCTCGGCCGTCGCCTCCTCGGGGGTGATCGGGCTGACCGACACCACCGCGTCGCCGAACTGGCCGCGTCCACCGGTCTGCTTCTTGAAGAGGCCGCGGACCTCGTTGGCCATGCCCGTGATCGTCTCGCGGTACGAGACGCGCGGCTTGCCGACATTCACGCCGATCTTCATGTCGCGCGTGAGCTTGTTCTTGATGATCTCGAGGTGGAGCTCACCCATGCCCGCGATGATGGTCTCGCCCGTCTCCTCGTTGTAGTTCGAGCGGAACGACGGATCCTCGCGGCGGATGGTGGTGAGCGCGTCGCCGAGCTTCTTCTTGTCGTCGGCGGTGATCGGCTCGATCGCCATCGAGATGACGGGCTCGGGGAAGGTCATGCGCTCGAGGATGATCGGGTTGTCGGGATCGCAGATCGTGTCGCCCGTGTACGAGTTCTTCAGGCCGACGACCGCGACGATGTTGCCCGCGTCCACTTCCTCGAGGGCGTTGCGGTTGTTGGCGTGCATCTCGAAGATGCGGCTGACATTCTCGCGCTTGCCGTTGCCCGGGTTGAGCACGCGGGTGCCCTTGTCGAGCTTGCCCGAGTAGACGCGGATGTAGGTGAGGTCGCCGTGGGTGTCGGAGACGACCTTGAACACGAGCGCGGAGAAAGGCGCCGTCGGGTCGTGCGGGCGGGTCATCGCCTGCGAGACATCGTCGGGGTTCACGCCCTTGGTGTCGGGGCGCTCGGTCGGGTTGGGCAGGTAGTCGATCGCGGCGTCGAGGATCTTCTGCACGCCGATGTTCTTGAGCGCCGCGCCGCAGAGAACGGGGAAGCACTTGATCGCGATCGTGCCCTTGCGGAGCGCGGCCTTGATCTGGGCGTTCGTGATCTTCGAGGCGTCGGTGAGGTAGGCCTCCATCAGGTCGTCGTCGATCTCGGAGACCTTCTCGATGAGCTCGGCGCGGAAGTACTCGGCCTTTTCCTTGAGGTCGGCGGGGATCTCCTCGTAGGTCAGGGTCGCGCCCTGGTCCTCGGCGGAGAAGCGGATCGCCTTCATCTCGACGAGGTCGATGACGCCGGTGAAGTCGTTGCCCTTGCCGATCGGCAGCTGGATCGCGATGCCGTTCGCGCCAAGGCGCGCGCGGATCGAGTTGAAGGAGAAGTCCCAGTCGGCGCCCATCTTGTCCATCTTGTTGATGAAGCAGAGGCGGGGCACGCCGTAGCGGTCGGCCTGGCGCCACACCGTCTCCGACTGCGCCTCGACGCCTTCCTTGCCGTCGAACACCGCGCACGCGCCGTCGAGGACGCGCAGCGAGCGCTCGACCTCGATGGTGAAGTCCACGTGGCCCGGGGTGTCGATCAGGTTGATCTTGTACTTGACATCGTCCTTCTCCCACGGGCAGGTCGTCGCGGCCGACTGGATGGTGATGCCGCGCTCCTGCTCTTCCTGGAGGAAGTCCATGGTCGCCATGCCCTCGTGCACTTCGCCGATCTTGTAGTTGCGGCCGGTGTAGAAGAGGATGCGCTCGGAGACGGTGGTCTTGCCTGCGTCGATGTGCGCGCAGATGCCGATGTTGCGGACCTTGGTGAGATCGGTTGCCATGACTTGATCCTGATGGTTGGCCCGCCACGGGCGGGTCGGTGGGGTCGGATTCGGCCTCCGGCGTCGGGCCGGCGGCTCTTCTCTGGAACGGGTTGTGAACGATGAACCGTGCGTGCGATCGCGGGCGATCAGCGGGCGTTCCTCAACCAGTCGCGCGGCGACGAACCACGGCGCGCGCTGGCGCGGCGGTCGTCGTCGGGATTGGCTGGGTCGTCGTCGGGCACGGGGAGATGTCTCTTTCGGCGGAAATCCGCCGAGTCGAGCAGTTTAGGAACCTTCCCGCGGCGATGCAACGGGTTTGCAGGAAACGGGCGGGCCCCTGGCCCTGACGGCCACCGGGCAGGGGCTGGGCGCTGTTTTCGCGGTCTTCGCGGCCTGTTTGCCCTCGCGGGGGTCAGACCACCCGGGCGAACTCCGCCTCGGGGATGCCCTCGCGGACCAGGATCGGCTTCACCTCGGCAAGGTAGCGGCGGCCGTCGGTCACATAGCCGGCGGTGGGGGAGAGATCGGGCGCGCGCTCGGCAAAGAACGCGTTCAGCCGGCGCATGAAGAGCTCGCGCACGAACTTCGCGGCCATCGAGGCGAGCGCGACGGGCAGGTGCGCGGTCTCGGCCTCGACCTCGAAGCTCACGAAGAGGCCGTCGCCAACCTCGTAGGAGGAGCGCTCGTCGGTCTCCTCGATGGTGCGGACGCGTGCACCGCGGGCGACATGGTCGGAGAGCGCCTGCGCGTAGGCCGCGCGGCCTCCCTGGCGGTCGATGGCGACCACCGCGGGTTCGTCGCCGCGCAGGAGGTCGACCGTGCGCAGCGCGTCGAAGACGAGCGACATGTTCACGCTGGCCTTGTTCTGCAGCGTGCCGTACAGCGCGTTGAAGGCGGGTGCATCGAGCGCAGAGACGGCGAGGTGCGCGGTCGAGGCGCCCGCTCGCTCGAGCGCACGCGCCACCATGTTGCGGGCGATGGCGGCCTCGGCGGCCGAAAGGGCGACGGGGAGGCTGAGCGGCTGGCGATGCCACGGGGTGGCGCGGCCAGGATGGACGGCAGTGCCAAGCCGATCGAAGAGTTCGCGATCGGTCGCGGGAATCTCGCCGCCCGCGAATGCGAGCACGCCGCGCTCGAGATGGCGGAGGGGATGCGCGGCCGCGCCACCGACGCCCTTCAGCTTCTTGCTGTCGGCGACCGCAACGCGCCGTCGGGCGTCCTTCGGCGCGCGGCAAACGCCGCCATCGAGCAGTTTCCAGAGGTTGGGGGCGTGCGACGGCTGTCCGTCGGGCAGGCGGAACGCGCTGGCGCCGACACAGAGGGGGCCGAGCAGGGGGCCGTAGCCGGCTTCATCGATGCCTGCGTAGATCACGGGGGCAATGTACCGCGGGCGGGCGTGCAGCCGCAGGGGCTTCAAGCCCCGAAACCCAGCCCGTGCCTGGCCCAGCCCGTGCCTGGCACGTGCCGTGCACTGCCTGGCACTGCGCGGCACATGCCGTGCACCGCGAGGCGCTGAACACTGCGCGAAGTCGG
>JBJTOV010000175.1:0-2679 GCA_046074745.1 Planctomycetota bacterium
GAGGAGGTCCGCTCGCGCGGCGGGCATGTGATCGCGGTCGCGACCGAAGGCGACGAGCACATCCGTTCGCTCGCGCAGGAGGTCTTCTATGTGCCCGACTGCACCGAGATGCTGCAGCCGCTCGTCACGGTGGTGCCGCTCCAGCTGCTCGCCTACCACGCGGCGGTGATGCGCGGCAAGGATGTCGACAAGCCGCGCAACCTCGCGAAGTCGGTCACGGTCGAGTGACGCCGCGTTCGCGCGCCATCTGCGTGTCCTGCAGCGGTCCGAGCGCCGCGATCGCCATGCTCGATCCGACGAGGCACCAGAGCAGGTCCCACTGCGCGTCCCACTCATCGCCCTGAGAGCCGAGATAGGCCCACGAGGCCTCGCCGAGCACCATCGCCACCGCGAACTCGAGCAGCTCGAACATGGCGGCGAACGCCATGCACATGCCGACCACGATCACGGGCAGCCATCCGCAGCGCCGAACGATGGCGTTTCGAAGGAACACCTCGCGCCACAGGAGCGCCGGCGCGAAGCCCTGCATGAAGTGCCCGAAGCGGTCGTAGTGGTTGCGCTCGAGACCGAGCCACTCCTGCACCCAGCGGCCGGCGGGGACCTCGGAGTAGGTGTAGATCCCGCCCACGATCAGCACCACCGAGTGCGCGACGATCAGCCAGAACAGCACGCTGGTCAGGCCTTGCCGCCGCAGCCAGAACGCCCACATCACCACCGCGCCCGCCACCCAGAACACCTCGAGGCACCAGGTCAGGAAGTCGGCGGGGTTGATTCCGCTCCACACGAGGAAGACCGCGAGCGCAAGCACCACCCAGTCGCGGATGCCGAACGGCGGTGTCAGTCGCGCCATGCGGGAAGCGTAGCGCGCGCCTCGCGCGGCTGCGGCGTCAGCCGGCCTTCTTCGGCGCGTCGGCGGGGGGCGCGGGCTTCGAACCGTCGGCCTTGCCCGGCGCAGGCTGCGCCAGCGCCTTCTCGATCGCCTCGACCAGCGTCTTGCTCTCGGGAGCCACATTCGACGCGTAGAACTTGATCGGCGCGCCGTCGCGGCCCACGAGGTACTTGCCGAAGTTCCAGCCGGGCAGCTCGCCCGTGCGCGTCCCGAGGAACGCGAACACATCCGACTGCCCGTCGCCCGCCTTCACGCGGCACTTCTCGAACATCGGGAAAGTCACCTTGTAGCGCGAGTCGCAGAAGTCGCGGATCTCCTTCGAGGACCCGAACTCCTGCCCGCCGAAGTCGCCGCTCGGGAAGCCGAGCACGACCAGGCCCTTGTCCTTGTACTTCTCGTAGGTCTTCTGCAGGCCTGCGTACTGGCCCGTGAATCCGCACTGGCTGGCGACATTCACGACGAGCACCACCTTGCCCGCGTGCTCTGCGAGCGTGGAGTCGGTGCCGTCGAGCGTCTTCACCTTCAGGTCGAACATGGTGGCGTCCTTCCACTTCGCGACGAGCGCGGCGTCCTGCGGCGCCGACTGCGAGCAGGCAAGGCCCGTGACGAGTGCGACGGTTCCGGCGATGGTGGCGGTCAGGCGGTCGAGCATGGTGTCTCCGTGGCGAGGTGAAATCGCGGTTTCGCGCGTCGCGCCGCGCGGGATTCGCCGCGGCCTCCGCGCATCCGCGGAAGGCCATAAAGTAGCCGCCGATGCCGAACCCCGCCGCGCGCTCCCCGGTCCTGGCTCTCGCACTCGCCGCCATGCCGCTCGCGATGGCGCTTCCCGCCACGGCCGACTTCAGCCGCGCGCTCTCGTGGATCCCGGCCGATGCGATCTCGTTCGTGGCGGTCGCCGACCTGAAGAAGGCAAGCGACGACATGGCCGCGCTGCTCGAGGCCTCGGGGCAGGGCGCGCTGCTCGGGATCGGCCGTCCGATCGATGTGCTGAAGGCGCAGGCGGGCGTGGGCGCGAACCTCGACGAGCGCGCGCCCGTCGTGGCCTACTACCTCGCGCGTGCGGCCGATGCGCCCGCCGACATGCCGCCCGTCTTCGTGTGCGGCACCACCGACGCCGCGGCGTTCATCAAGGCGAACCTTTCGCCCGCGCCCGAGAAGGGCGAAGGCGCGCACACCACCGCGCAGGGCGCGACGGTGTTCGTGAAGATTCTCCCGGGCCGCGTGGCGCTTGCGCCGAACGCGTCGCAGCTTCCTGCGGACGATGCTCCGGGGATCGGCGAGCGATTCCTCGCGCGCCTTACGGCGCCCGAGAAGGAGTGGCTTGCGCGCGCCGATCTGCTTGCATGGGCCGGGCCGACGGCGCTCGGCGAGTTCGTCGCGCGCGCGAAGGCGGAGCCGATTCCCGTGATGGAGGCGCCCGATGGCGTGCCTTTCGCAGGCGGGCGCGAGCAGGCCGAAGCCGCGCGCGCGAAGTCGCTCGAAGTCGCCGCGATGCTCGACGACGGACTCGTCGCGGTCGATGTCGATCCGCTGGGCGTGTTCCTGGCATCGCTCTCGGTCGCGCGCGCCGACACGCCGCTTGCGGCGCTCACCGCGGGCGGCGCAGGCAGCCCGGCGCGCTTCGACCGCCTGCCCGACAAGCCGTTCTACCTCGCGCTCTCGGTCGACGCCGATGGTCTGGGCGGCGCGGGCAAGGTCGGCGAACTGCTTGAATTCAGCGGCATTCCGCGCACCACCGTGCCCGCGTGGGTGCTCGAGGAGGGCGCAGACATCCGCGGCTTCCAGCTCGC
>JBJTOV010000176.1:0-2771 GCA_046074745.1 Planctomycetota bacterium
GTGCACCACGCCGTCCTTCGCCATGCGCGCGCCGCGAATGATGTTTCCGCCGCCCACCACGACCGCGATCTGGCCGCCGAGCTCGCAGGCCGAGGCGATCTCTCCCGCGATCACCTTCAGCTCCTGCGTGTCGATGCCGAGCTGCCCCGCGGGGGCCAGGCTTTCACCGCTGATCTTGAGGACGAGGCGCTGCGCGACCTTGCTCGAGGACATGCCCGCATTCCATCCGAGCCGACGCGCGCGGTCAAGGCGCGGACATGCGGGAAATCACGCATCTCTTCCGCGCGCGAGCGCCCTGCTACACTCGCCGCCCCATGGACCTCGACACGATCCTTCTCGAGACCGAGGAGCGCATGCAGCGCTCGAGCGACTACCTCGCGCGCGAGCTCCGCGGCATCCGCACGGGCCGCGCCAACACGGCGCTGCTCGAGTACATCAAGGTCGACTACTACGGCTCGCACACCGACCTGCGCGAACTGGCCGCGATCACCGTGTCCGAGGCCACGCAGCTGGTCGTGAAGCCGTTCGACCCCTCCTCGAAGCACGACATCGTGCGCGCCATCGAGACCTCGGGCCTCGGCCTGAATCCCATGGTCGACGGCAACGCGATCCGCATCAATGTGCCCGCGCCCTCGGCCGACCGCCGCAAGCAGCTGGTCACGCAGGTCAAGAAGCTCGCCGAGGAGTCCAAGGTCGCCGTGCGCAACGAGCGCCGCGACGGCAACAAGGCCATCGACGCCGCGGTGGCCGACAAGAAGAACGCGATCCCCGAGGACGCCGCCAAGGCCGCCAAGGAGGAGATCGACGAGCTCACCAAGAAGGTGTGCGACCAGCTCGACGCGCTCGCCGCCAAGAAGTGCACGGAGATCGAGGAAATCTGAGCGTCGATGAAGTCTTGGAACCGAACTCGAGGGATCAGTTCCGCGGGTTCAGTTCGGCGCTTTCCGTTCCGCGCGCCGCCGCTCAGAACAGCGTGCGCTGGTCGGGAAGGTCGACGGGCGTCTCCTTGACCGCGCGGATCTCCTCCTCGAGGTCGGCCACGCTCCTGAACGCGAAGTGCTCGCTCGCGAATCGGATGTACGCGATCGCATCGACCGCCCGCAGCTTCTGCGCCACGCGCCGGCCGATCTCGGCCGACGGCACCTCGCGGTCGAACTCGCGCCCGAGCTCGTCCTCGACCTCGCGCACGATCGCCACCTTGCGCTCCTCGGGAATCGGCCGCTTTCCGCACGCCGCCACCAGGCCGCGCATCACATTGTCCGCGCTGAACGGAACCCGCGTGCCGTCCTTCTTCACAACCACCAGCCGCTCGGCCCGCTCGGCGCGCTCGTAGGTGGTGAAGCGCCGCCCGCAGCGGTTGCACTCGCGCCGCCGCCGCACCGCCGCGCCGCCATCGGCCTCGCGGCTGTCGATCACGCTGTCGTCGTCGGCGTTGCAGGAGGGGCACTTCACGGGCGTCTTCGCGGCAGGATAGCCCTTTCCCCGCGATCCGCCCACGCAACCGCACGCCCGCAAGGGATACACTCGCCGCCCATGGTCCGCATCACCCTGCCCGACGGCTCGATCAAGGAATTCGCATCAGCTCCCACCGCCGGCGAGGTGGCGGCGTCGATCGGCGCGGGGCTCGCCAAGAGCGCCCTCGGCGCGCGCGTCGACGGCGAGCTCGTCGACCTCGCGCACCGCATCGCGAACGACGCGAAGGTCGCGATCGTCACTGCGAAGAACCGCGACGGCACGGTCAGCCCAGACGCGCTCCACCTGCTGCGCCACTCGTGCGCGCATGTGATGGCCGAGGCGATTCAGCGGCTCTACCCCGCGGTGCAGCTCGTGTACGGCCCACCGCTCGAGAACAGCTTCTACTACGACATGCTGTTCCCCGACGGCAAGGTGATGTCGGCCGACGACTTCGAGAAGGTCGAGGCCGAGATGGCCCGCATCGTCGCCGAGAACCGCCCGTTCACCCGCTACGAGCTGCCCGCGGCCGACGGCATGGCCAAGCTCGCGAAGGAAGGCTCGAAGTTCAAGCTCGACAACGCCCAGCGCGCGGTCGAGGCGGGCTCGTCCACCCTGTCGTGGTACGCGACGGGCGAGCCCGGGAAGAACTGGGAAGACCTCTGCCGCGGCCCGCATGTGCCGGCGACCGGCCGCATCGGCGCCTTCAAGGTGCTCTCGCTCGCCTCGAGCTACTGGAAGGGCGACGAGAAGCTCGACCGCCTGACCCGCGTGTACGGCACCGCCTTCGCCACCAAGGAGGAGCTCGAGCAGCACATCCGCCTGCAGGAAGAGGCGAAGAAGCGCGACCACCGCACCCTCGGCAAGCAGCTGCGCCTGTTCCACATCGACGAGATGGTCGGCCAGGGCCTGATCCTCTGGACGCCCAAGGGCTCGATCGTGCGCAACGAGCTGCAGAACTTCATCGGCGCCGAGCTGCGCAAGCAGGGCTACCACCAGGTCTACACGCCGCACATCGGCAAGCTCGACCTCTACAAGACGAGCGGCCACTTCCCCTACTACAAGGAATCGCAGTTCCCCGCGATCGTCGAGGGCGACGACCTGTCGCGCCTGTGCGAGTCGGGCTGCTCGTGCGCCGAGCTCGTGTCGCGCATCGACGGCGTGAGCGCGCAGTTCGCCGAGCAGCTCAACACGCGCACGGGCCGCGAGGTGATCGGCCAGGACCGCGTGATGGACGCCGACCGCCTTATCAACGGCTTCCTGCTCAAGCCGATGAACTGCCCGCACCACGCGAAGATCTTCGCGAGCGAGCCGCACAG
>JBJTOV010000177.1:0-5904 GCA_046074745.1 Planctomycetota bacterium
GTCGCCAAGCACCGTTTCCGAAGACTTGTCGCAGAGGAACTCGCCCGCGACCTGCAACCCGCACTGGGCGCGCTGCTCGATACCGCCCAGGCGTCGCAGAGTCCGAAGGAGTTCGAGTCGGTCGTCTCGCAGCTCAGTCCGGCCGAAGAACCGCGACCGGTGTTCGCCGTGATGCGGCGCAACGAGATCTTCGCCACGCATGCCCAGCGCCGCAGCGGGGAAATCGGACGACGCTGGCGCGTCTATCTCATCGACGAACCCCTCCGCCCGAAGGTCCTGCGTCCGGCGAGCTGGATCATGAAGCGCCATCCGGACTTCGTGCTGCGCGCCGACTTCAAGGGCGATCTCCGCGCGTCGGTGATGGCGTCGCTCGCCTTCGACGAGGGCGCCGGCGAGAGCGAGCTCGCGCTCGCGCGCGCCGCAGGCGGGAGTCGCGCGCAGGTACGCAGGGCGCTCGACAACCTCGAGATGACCGGCCGCGTGCGGCGGTATCGTTCGAAGGCTGGCACTCGGATCGAGCTGGTCCGGTTCGCGGGGGCGTAGTCGCGGAGGCCGTGGTCGCGGAGACCATGGTCGCGAGGGCCGTGGTCGCGAGGGCCATGGTCGCGGGGGCCGTGGTCGCGGGGGCCGTGGTCGCGGGAGCCGTGGTCGCGGGAGCCATGGTCGCTGGAGCCATGGTCGCGGAAGCCATGGTCGCGGGGGCGATGGTCGCGAGGGCGATGGTCGCGGAAGCCAGGGTCGCGGAAGCCATGGTCGCGGAAGTCATGGTCGCGGAAGTCATGGTCGCGGAAGTCATGGTCGCGGGAGCCACGGTCGCGAGGGCGCAGAGAGTCGTGACCCATTGAGCGCGATCGGGTGGGATTGATCGCGCGTGCTCGCATCCCGGACGCGCGGCGCACGCAACCGCGGGCGACGAACCGAGGGGCCGCGCGCCAATGGCGCCTCCGACGGCAGCCACCGGCAGCGATCGAGGCCTCGAGATGCCGGGCCGAACGCACTTCCCCCGCCGCGCGCCGCATGGCTTCGCGGAACCGTATTCTCCTGCGCGTGTCCGGCTGCTTCCCCGCCCCGCTCGTCGTCATCTGCGGACCGATGTTCGCGGGGAAGTCGACCGAACTCCTGCGCCGCGTCGAGCGCGCGCAGGCCGAGGGTCGCGAGGCGCTGGTGGCGAAGCCAGCGCGAGACACCCGCTACTCCCGCGACGCGGTCGTGACCCACGATGGCGCGCGTCTGCCCGCAGTCGCGGTCGCGAGCGCCACCGAGCTCGCGCAGCTCGTCCTTGCGCGCGCGGCCCTTCCCACGCTCGTCGCGATCGACGAGATCCACTTCTTCGCCGAGGAGGCCGTGGCGCCGATCGCAGTCCTGCGCGCCCGCGGCGTGGCGGTCGCCGTTGCCGGCTGCGACCTCGACCATTTCGGCGAGGTGTTCGCGCCGTTTGGCGCGCTTCTTCCCGCGGCGACCGAGGTCGTGCGCCTGCGCGGCGTCTGCGCGCGCTGCGGCGCGGAAAGCACGCACAGCGAGCGCCTGGTGCCCGCCACCGATCGCATCATCGTGGGCGGCGCAGCCGAGTTCATCGCGACCTGCGCCGCGTGCTTCAGGCCGTCGCAGAAGTCAGACTGAGCGGCGAGGCCACGCCCGGAAGACTCCGCTTGCAAGACCACGCTTCGCGCGCGGCTCACTCGCCAGGTCCACCCCAGTCGGCCAAGAGCTGCACCAGATCGCCTGCGTCGACCGTTCCGCTCCGATCGATGTCCGCCGCGATGGATAGCCCGCCCATCGATACCGCTCCCCAATCCGCCACGAGCACCGAGAGATCCACTGCATCGACGGTCCCATCAGGAACGAGATCGGACGGTGCCGCATGCAAGAGCAGGCCACGGATGATCCGAGTCCCGATCTCTTCGAATCCCTCGCGGTTGAGGTGGTACGGGCCGTCCCACGCATAGAAACCAGGATCCTTCGAGAGCTCGGCATAACCGACCAGCCGTTCGCTGCTGACCGCACAGACATCGGGCGTTCCGCAGGCGAGCGAGCGAGCCAGCGGCCTGAGGAATCGGAGCGGATGGTCGAACTCGTCGGCCTGATGGGAAACCATCACGATGAAGGCGAGATCCTCGGGCGGGAATCCGTGCCTGACCCACTCGCGCCGGATGTTCTTCTGGATCGACTCGATGCCCTGCGACCACTTGCCGCGATTTGACGGATTGGGCGGATCCCCGAACCACCAGTCGGTGCTGTTGATGCCGCCCTGGATGAACACCGCGACTCGGCCGCGCCCGCCCGCCGACTGCTGTCGCGCACGGTGCTCCGCCAGGATATTGCCGAGCGTGTCGTTGTCGCCCGACAGCGCGGCAATGTCGGAAGCGATGCCCGTCATGGTCGCCCCGCCGCGAAATCCAAGCATCGAAACGGACCAGCCGCGAAGCTGCCGATACACGGAGTGCGTGGCGAATGCCACCTGGCCCTCGACGCCCTGACCCGAGCCCGCGCCCGCCAATGACACCTGCCATGGCTGCGCCGTCTGGAGCTCGATCTCGGGCGGACATGGCGTTTCCGAGGCAACCCACCGCCACGATCCATCCTCGGCGGACTGCTCGCGTGTCTTGTGGGGAACCGAGAGCATCGAGCCCTGGCACGACCATGTCACCGAGAAGCGCGAGTTGGGGGGAGCCGAGGCGCTCGAACCTCGAACTACGCGGTGGATCAGAGGCGCCACGCTCGAGCCGCGGCGCAAGGCGCCCTCGGGTCCGTCACCTGCTGCGATGTACCACGAGGCGAAGTAGTTCACGAACGAAGTCGATCCCGTGTCGAACCACGCGAACTCGAGCGGACTTCCCGTGATGGACGCGGAGCCCGAGCCCCGCGAGTAGCCGAGCACAAGGCTCGCGGGCGCACCGCCCGATGGGTCCGAGCCTGGCATGCAGAGCACGCCGCTTCCGTCCGCGCTCTGCCGACCGATGATGTTGCCGAGGCTCTGGGTTCCCAGCCCGAGGCCAGGTCCGTCGGTGAGCGGAAGCACGGGCGAACCGTACATGTTCGCCCCGCCGAACACCGCACACCCGTAGGAGAGCCCGAGAAGCCATCCGTCGCCCGCGAATCCCGAATTGCTGTCGCCGACGACAAGCACATCGACGGAATCGCGGCCGAGCACCGCGTCACGCACGAACGCAGCGGCCCTGTCGCCTCCCGAGATCGCGGCAAAGGGGGAGTCACCGTCCGCAGCGCTCGCGAATCCAAGGGAACTCGCACGCACGAAAATGACGAGAGCCAAGATGCCGCGCCCCCAACCCATGACGGGGTTCTGGGCACGCCTGGCCATGAAGCACCGACGCCCGAGTCTCTCTTCCACCATCCTTGAAGTCTACTGCATCAGTTTCGAATGACTCGCGTCTTTCACCATTCTTTCTCTGAACTTTTTCATGCGGATGCCCCCGAACATGACGCCGACAATCAAGCCGTCGCGCCGTTCGTGACCACCAGGTGCGCCGTGCCGCGGTAGAGCGCGGCGTGGCGCGCGAAGCTCGGCTCGGCCACCGCGTGGAAGAAGTGCTCGAGGTACGCGAGCGGCCATGGGCGGTCGCCCGCGCGTTCGCGCTCGGCGGCGCGCGCCCAGCGCACCTCGCGCGGCGCGTCGATGAACACGGCGACATCGATGTGCGCACGCGGAAGCGCGTGCAGCGCGTGCAGTCCCTCGACCACCACCACCTCGGCGGGCGCGACCACCTGCTCGCCCACACGCGCGTGCGCCTCGAAGGTCCACCGCGGGATCCGCGTGGCGCGGCCCGCGCGCAACTCGGCGAGGTCGCGCGCAAGCCGAGCGAGATCGGACGACTCGGGCAGATCGCGCAGGTGCTCGGGCGTGCGGTCGTAGTCGGGCAGATAGTGGTCGGTCGAGACCACGCACGGCGAGATCCGCCGCGCAAGCGTCGACTTTCCCGCAGCCACGGGGCCGGTCACCCCCACCACCACGGGCAGGCCCGCGGGACGCGCCACCGCGCCCACCAGGCGCAGCACCGCGCCGTGCGCATCGTCGAAGGAGACCTCGATGGGACCGCCGCCATCCATGCGGCGCAGCATAGAGGGGCGGCATGCGCTGTATCCTGCGGGCGATGGGCCAGTTCACAGGACTCCTCGGCGTCGGCACGATCCTTCTCGTCGGGTGCGCCCTGTCGCTCAACCGATGGCGCATCCCGTGGCGCACCGTGCTCGTGGGCGTGGGGCTCCAGTTCCTGCTCGCGTTCCTGCTGCTGAAGTTCCCGCCCGTGGTGGCGGCGTTCGAGGTCGCGGCCGCGGGCGTGGCCAAGGTGATCTCGTTCGCCGACGACGGCACGCGCTTCATCTTCGGCAACGCCACCGACGCCTCGGGCGCGTGGGGCTTCATCTTCGCGGTGAAGGTGCTGCCGATCATCATCTTCTTCGCATCGCTGATGGCGGTGCTCTACCACTTCGGCGTCATGCAGCGGCTGATCGCGCTGCTCGCGTTCGCGCTGCGGCGCGCGCTCGGCATCACGGGCACCGAGGCGATGTCGGCGGCCGCCAATGTGTTCGTCGGGCAGACCGAGGCGCCGCTCACGGTGCGGCCGTTCATCGGGCGCATGACCCGCTCGCAGATCATGTGCGTGATGGTGGGCGGCTTCGCCACGATCGCAGGCAGCGTGATGGCCGCGTACATCGCGCTGATCGCAGGCGACGACCCCGCGGCGCGCGTCGAGGTGGCCAAGCACTTCATGTGCGCGTCGCTGATGTCGGCGCCCGCCGGGATCGTGATGGCGAAGATCATGCTGCCCGAGGCCGAGAAGCCCGCCGACGAGTCGCTCGACGCGCTGCGCGGCATGCCGCGCACCACCGTGAACGCGATGGACGCGGCCGCCGAGGGCGCCACCGACGGCCTGAAGCTCGCGCTGAATGTCGCGGCGATGCTGGTCGCGTTCGTCGGGCTCCTCGCGCTCCTCAACTGGCCGCTCGCGGCGCTCAGCGAGGTCGACACGACCTGGCTGCCGATCGCGAGCTGGCGCGCGGAGCACGGCATTCCCGTGCTCACCTTCCAGAACATCCTCGGCTACCTGTTCCAGCCGCTCGCCTGGACGATGGGCGCGGGCGCCGACGCGCGCGCCGTCGGCTCGCTGATGGGCCAGGGAGTGGTCGCCACGGAGTTCGTGGCGTACCTCGACCTCTCCAACATGGTCGAGTCTGGCACGATCTCGGCCCGCGGCCAGATGATCGCCACCTTCGCGCTGTGCGGCTTCGCCAACCTGCCGTCGATCGCGATCCAGATCGGCGGCCTGAGCGCGATGGCGCCCGAGCGCCGCGGCGACTTCGCGAAGCTCGGCCTGCGCGCGATGACCGCAGGCGCGCTCGCCTGCTGGATGACGGGCGCGGTGGCGGGCGTGTTCGCGGGCTGAGTCTCGGCTCAGGCCTTCGCACACCGCGTCACGCGCCCGATCGGCACGCGTGGCTCACCGCTGCGGCGAAGGACTCGACGAAGCTTGGCGTGCTTCACCGCTTCGGCGAAGGACTCGCCGAAGCTCGGCTGCGTCGTCGGATCACGCCTTCACCAGCCGCGTCACGCGCCCGATCGGCACCCATTCGACCACCAGGATCGATCCGTCCGCAAGGAACATGGCCGAGTGCGGGTGGACGAACTTGCCGGGGATGAAGTCCTTGCGGGCCGCACCACGGAGGTTCGTGGGGTTGCCATCGCCGAGCATCGCGAGAGCCTTGTTGTCCTTCCCGAGCAGCGTCACCACGCTCGAGAGATCGGGCACCAGCAGCACGTCGCCGCGCGTCTTGAAGTGGCACGGCTGGCGCATCGAGTCCTTCACGAACGACACATGCTTCCACGGCTTGCCCGCGCCGTTCTCGGCGAAGTACTGGATGCGGTTGTTCGAGCGGTCGGCGACCGCC
>JBJTOV010000178.1:0-3593 GCA_046074745.1 Planctomycetota bacterium
GAAGGCGGTCAACCATCTGCGCACGATGAGCCCGCTCTGGGACCTGTACAAGGAAGGCATCGATGTCTCGAAGATCGAGTGGCAGACGCATTAAGTACGGATCCGAAGAAGGACTCTTCGGATCCTGAGGCGAGATGTACGGATCCGAAGAAGGGCTCTTCGGATCCTGAGAATGGCGATTGCGAAGCCCGGCGCGACTGGCGCGCTTCCCCGACACGAACCCTGCGGTCTACACGAAGATGCGGGCCGCGACGAACGAACTGACGAAGGACACACCACCATGGCCTACAGCGACAAGGTCATCGACCACTACCAGAACCCACGCAATGTCGGCAGCTTCGGCGCCTCCAAGGAGGTCGCGCTGCGCAAGGATGTCGGCGTCGGCATCGTCGGCGCGCCCGAGTGCGGCGATGTGATGCAGCTCCAGATCAAGGTGAACGAGCAGGGCGTCATCGAGGACGCCAAGTTCAAGTGCTTCGGCTGCGG
Organism: Planctomycetota bacterium; assembly: GCA_046074745.1. Classification (GTDB taxonomy): domain Bacteria; phylum Planctomycetota; class Phycisphaerae; order Phycisphaerales; family SM1A02; genus QWPT01. The sequence goes on from JBJTOV010000178.1 coordinate 487, forward strand.
CTCGGCCATCGCGTCGAGCTCGCTGGCCACCGAGTGGATCAAGGGCAAGACCGTCGACGAGGCGCTGTCGATCAAGAACACGCAGATCGTCGAGGAGCTCAGCCTTCCCCCGGTCAAGATCCACTGCTCGGTGCTCGCCGAGGACTCGATCCGCACCGCCATCGCCGACTACAAGAAGAAGAACGGACTCGCGGCCGCGAACCCGGCTGCGGCCAGCGCGCACTGACGCGAAGGACACACGCCATGCCAGTCAATGTCACCGAGACCGCGGCACGCCGCATCGACCAGATCATCGCCGAGCACGGATTCGACGCCGCCACCATGCGCCTGCGCGTGGGGGTGAAGGGCGGCGGCTGCTCGGGCTTCAACTACACCCTCGACCTGACCGAGGTCCAGAAGGACTCGGACGAGGTCTGGAACTTCACCTACGCGCGCGTGCCGACGGTCTCGACCGCGGCGCTTGCCGAGGGTGGGAACGGCGGCGGCACCGCCGTCGCGACCGGGACCGAGACCTCCGACACCTTCACGGTGACGGTCGTCTGCGACCCGAAGAGCTACCTCTACCTCAACGGCACCACGATCGACTACAAGGACGAGATCATGGGCAGCGGGTTCGTCTTCAACAACCCGAACGCCAACTCGACCTGCGGTTGCGGCTCGAGCTTCAGCGCGTGAGTTGAGCGTTCGCGACTGATGGCGGTTCGCGGCGTTGCCGCGAGTCCGCCGTCTTCGCGCACTCTGGTGCTCAGGGCGTGATGGAGCGTTCGCGACTGACGGCGGTTCGCGGCAGAGCCGCGAGTCCGCCGTCTTCGCTCACTTTGGTGCTTGGGGTCTGATGGAGCGTTCGCGACTGATGGCGGTTCGCCGCGTTGCCGCGAGTCCGCCATCTTCGCGTCCTTCGGTGCTCGTGATGCGTTGGCGTGGCTCCCGCCGAACGCGGCCTAGCGAAGGATCGCGAGCCCGGCCGCCGCGTCGCGCGCGAGCGGCTCGAACGACACGGGCGCGCCCACGGCCACGCGCATCCAGCGGTCGGGCGTCACGGTGCCGATCGAGGTGATGCGCTTCGTCTCGGCGGCCAGGTCCTTGCCGCGCATGAACGAGCGGATCTGGTGGCTCATCACATGACCGATCGTGTAGTCGGGCAGGTAGAGCGGGTGGGCGATCATGTGCTGGTACGCGGCGAGGATGCGGTAGGGGTCCTGGCCGAAATCGCGCTCGTAGAAGCGCTTCCACAGCCGGTCGGCGATCGCGAGCACCTCGGTGCGCAGCTCGGACGCGGTGGCGCGCTCGTTGGCGTACAGCCAGCGCCACGCGTGGAGCTCGAGCAGCGACGGCCCCGCGATCTGGCAGGCCGCGAGCATTGTGGCCACCGAGTCGATCGCGAACTGGCGCGCGGCCTCCGACGCGTCCTCGATGCCGAGCACGCGCTTGGCGAGCGACTGGTACAGGAACGCGAACGCCTCGGTGCAGGCCGTGTTCGGCACGCCGCGCAGCGCGGGGCGCTTCACGAAGTAGCTCGAGCAGAGCTGCTCGAGGTTGTGGCCGAGCTCGTGCATCGCGGTGTCGAAGCCGTCCCAGCCGAGCTCCGCGTCGAGGCTCGAGGTGCGGAGCCACGCGTCGTAGCCGTCGAGCTTCGGCCGCATCGCGTGCCCGGCGCCCTTCGCGATCTCGACGCGGATGTGCGTGCCGAGGAAGCGCGCGTCCTCGTCCGTGTACCCGAGCCCGCGCAGCACCTCGGGCAGCTTCGCCTCGAGCTCCTTGCCGCTCGCGAACATGCGCTTCACCGCGGCGTTCATCTCGGTGGCGGGCTTCGCCTCGACGATGTCGTCGAAGTAGATGTCGAACGGCTCGAGCGCGCGCCCGAGCTTGCGCGCCATGAACGCCGCGAGCTCGCGGCGCACGGGCGCGTCGAGCAGCCCGGTCATCAGCGCCTCGACCTCTGCCTCGGGCATCTCGCGCTCGAGGCCGAACTTGCGCGCGATCGCCGTCGGATACTCGGGGTGGTGCGCGTCGAGCTCGCGCGCGAGCCGGAACTGCGCGATCCACTGCTCGTAGCGCTCGAGCCCGAACAGCGGCCCAGGGTCGCCGCCCGCCAGCGTGTTGCGCGCGGGATCCCAGTCGCGCGTCTCCGCGGCGCCCGTGCGCGCGGCCATCACGCTTGCGGGAATCGTGCCCTCGATGTGCCGCGCCATCACCCACGACAGCGCGCGCTGCTTGTGGATGCCGTCCGCGTCGCCGTAGCCCGCCTTGATCTCCTCGCGCACCAGCCAGTGCGCGATCAGCTTGCGGTCGGCCTCGAACCAGCGCCTGCCGTTCGCATCGACCATGCCGCCGACCGGCACATGGAAGTCGCTCACGAAGCTGCCCGCGGCGAACGACACCATGCGTGCGCGGTCGCTGAGCGCCGCGGGAATGCGCGGGCCGAAGCTCTGCGCCACGCGCGCCGCCACCCACTCGTCCTCGTTCCACGACGCGCCGTGCTCGAGCATCGCATCGAGCGTTGGCCGGTCGAAGTTCAGCAGGCAGAGGTGCGCGATCTTCTGGCGGTAGAGCTGCTCCGACAGGTCGGGCGCGGGGTCGAAGGTGGCCAGGATGTCGTCGACCCCGGGAAACTCGTCGCCGCGCAGGTCGCGGTGCCGCCGCAGCGTGCGGCGCATCTCGTAGAGGTGCCCCTCGATCTGCTCGAGCGCCTTCTCGAGCCGGTCGAGCAGCCGCCGACGCTCGGCGGGCTCGGACACGAAGTGCTTGGCGCAGAAGGCCGTGAACGCCGCCGCGTCGCCATCGGCGGCGGTCCAGCGCGCCGCGACGCGCGCGACGCCGGCGTCCGCGGCGGCGCGGTGCTGCTCGCCATGGCGCGCGACGAGCGTTGCGACCGCCTCGCGCCGGGCAGGAGACAGGTCAAGGGCGGCGGGCGGGCAGTCGGCGGTTGCGGAAGTCATGGGCGAGAGGCTAGCGCGGCGACGCCGCGAATTGACCCGAAGCGGCATGAATTCGCCCCGATGCACCCACGGTAGGTTGAGAAACGGGCCGAACGGCGCGAGAATCGGCCCGATGCGCGCCCTCGGTCTCTCTCTGCTGGCCCTTCTCGCCGCGTGCGCCTCGCAGCG
>JBJTOV010000179.1:0-4451 GCA_046074745.1 Planctomycetota bacterium
CGTCGCGCGCGTGCAGGCGACCAGTGCCATCGTCCGCGCGATCTCCGCGAGCTTCCGCGAAGCGATCGTGCAGCACGCCGCCGCGGCGGACATCGATGTTGCGCTCGCGCGCGTGCAGCATGCGCGATATGTCGAGGCGCTGCGCGCGGCGGGGCTCGCGGTCGTCGAGCTTCCGGCGCTCGATGCGCATCCCGACGCGTGATTCGTCGAGGATTGCGCGCTTGTCGAGGGCGGGATGGCGCTGGTCACGCGTTCGGGCGCACCGTCGCGCGTGGGCGAGGCGGATTCGATCGCCGCGACGCCCGGCACGCGCGCTCAGCTCGCGGGCTTCATCGGTTCGACCATCTGGCCGAGTGCGCGGTCCATGGCGCGGCGATAGATCCACGCGCGCTCGGACGCGTCGCGATGCGCGGCGCCCTGCTCGAGAGCCTTGGTGAGGTCGGCCTTCGCCGCGGGGCCGATCGCATCGGCGCCGAGGAGCACGACCGACGCGATCGAGAGCTCGTACAGCGCCGCACACGACGACGCATCGCCCGCGTTGAAGCGGGGGACGCCGCGCTCGATCGCGAGCTCGAGGATCGCGGCAACCTGCTGTGCGCGTTCCGCGGGCGACGCGGTCATGGTCGAGTCGCCCGTGGACGCGTCCTTCGCCGCCGACTTGCCCGCGCCCTGCGCGGGAAGCACGCGGTCGATGACATGGATGACGCCGTTCGCCGTCTCGATGTCGGCCACCTCGATGCGCGCGCCGGCGACGGTGATCGCACCTGATGCGAGCGCGAACGCGACGGTGCCGTCGCCGAGGAGCGTGCGGGCCGAACCCTGCGCGAGCATCTCGTCGCGACGGATGGCCGTGGGCAGGACATGCGCGGCGAGCACCGCCGTGAGCGCGGGTCGATCCTGGAGCAGCGCCTGAAGCGCATCGGCGGGAATCGCCGCGAAAGCCGCGTTCGAGGGCGCGAGCAGCGTCCAGGGCCCCGGGTTCTGCGCGCCGAGCTGAGGTCCGAGGCCCGCGGCGCCGATGGCGGCGCGCAGCGTGGCGAATCGATCGTCCTGCGCGCCAAGGTCCTCGATTGTGCGGAGTTCAGGCAGCATCACGCCGTCGATCACATGCACGAGGCCGCCATCGAAGGCGACATCGGTAGCGACGAGGCGCGCGCCGTCGATCGTGAGCGCGGACGGATCGATGTCGAGCGACTGCCCGGACAGCGCCTTGAGCCGACGGCGGTCGAGCAGCGTGGAGCTCTCGAGCGACTGCGCGACGACATGGTGCTTGAGGATCGCCTGGAGCGTGGGCTTGCCCTTCGCGCTCGTCAGGAACTCGACCTGCTCGCGCGGGAGCTTGGCGAACGCGTCGTTGGTGGGTGCGAAGACCGTGAGCTTCGCGTCCTTCGGAAGCTCGAGCCCCGCGGCCTTCACCAGTTCGAGCAGCGTGGTGAGGTTCGCCTTCGTAGCGACCGCGGCGAGCGAGCCCGCGGACGGCCGCTCGGCGTCGGTGCCGCGCATCGGGCGGATCCAGTCGATCTCGATCGCGAACGGACCTTCCTTCTTGTCGGCGAGCGTGATTCCCACCGACTCGATCGACGCGGGGTCGAGCGCGGGCGCGTTGCGCACCTGTCGGCCGAAGCTGTTCGCGACGCAGCGCTCGAAGGGGATCTCGACCTCGATCCACTGGCCGGCCGTGGTCGGGAAGTCGCTCTGGTAGCCGCCCGCCATGAGGCGCAGGCGCGACGAGCGGATGTCGCACTGGTAGGTGCGGCCGTCGCCCTTCACGCGCATCCGAAGTCCCGTCGCGCCCTCGAACGATCCCTCGGGAACCGCGGTGCGGATCTGCGAGAAGCCGCCGTTGTTCTCGAGCGAGAGATCGCCCGTGAAGCGCAGCGTGCCGCCTTCGCCCGCCGCGATGCGACCCGTCGACAGGCCGCCCATCACGCCGTCGAGCACGGTCTGCCAGCCCTTGGTGCCGCTGTCGAACTCGAGGTTCGAGTCGGCTGCGGCGGCGCAGGGGGCGCAAGCGAGAAGGGTGGCGAAGAGGGACGAGAGCGTCGTGGTCAGGAGCTTCATGGACCTCCGCATTCGCCAAACTTGCGGCGCTGGATGCGGCTTCGGGGCGCGGGTCGACGGGCCGCAGGGCGGCGAGGCGCCTGCAACGACATTCGTGCCTGCCTCGCGGGCGATTCCGACGGGCGCGAAGTGCGCGGATCCCGCGCGCGCGACGCGCTCGACAACGACCGACTGCATCGCGTCCGACCTCTCGCCGCGAGGCTCGGAGTTCTGCTCGGCTTCCGCCGCGCCCCGAGCCCTGCCAGCGCTCCGATTACGGGCCTGCCGGTGCGGGCGGCCCGCGCTGCGCGCGACTTGCGGCGCCTTCGCGGCATTTCCCTTTGTTTTGCCCCGCGCGAAGTAGACTCGCCTCCCCTGGTCCGGAAGTTCGTCTCGCGAGGAGTCACGCATCGTGTCGCAGCCCACCAAGTCGTTCGGATGCATCCTGGCGCGCGCCATCGGCATGCTGGTCGCCGCTCTCTGCCTCGGCTTCGTTTCGAAGCCCGCTGCGGCGCAGTGCGCAGGAACCTGGCTCGCGAGCCCGAGCGAACAGCCGGGCGTGAGCGGCGGGGGGGTGCTCGCGCACGCCGAACTTCCGAATGGCGACATCGTGGTGGGCGGCGACTTCACCTACGCGGGCGGCGTTGTCGCCAACCGCATCGCGCGCTGGGACGGCACGCGCTGGCGGGCGCTCGGATCGGGCATGAACGGCTCCGTGCGCGCGCTCGCCGTTCTTCCGGATGGCAGCCTCGTGGCGGGTGGAACCTTCACCAGCGCGGGCGGCGTCCCTGCGCCGAGCCGCGTCGCGCGCTGGAATGGCTCCACCTGGACTCCGTACTCGAGCGCGAGCATCAGCCCCGTGACTTCTGTGGATGCCATCGCGGTGCTTCCGACCGGCGGTTTCGTGATCGGCGGCGCATTCTCGGGTGTCTACCGGAACATCGCGCGTTGGAGCGGCTCGGATTGGTTCGGCTACGCCTCGGGCTCGATTACAGCTGTCACGACGCTGGTCGTTCGAACGAATCCCGGGAACGCCGTGGGCTACGACCTGATCGCGGACGGCAACTTCTTCGGCGGAGGTCGAAGGCTCAGCTGGTGGAACGGTGCGAGCTGGCTTGCGGTCAACGCCGACCCGACCTGGAATGTCACGGCGCTTGCCGTGCGGCCGAACGGCAGGATCCTTGCCTTGTCGTCGAGCTTCCTGCGGGTGTTCGAAACCTCGTGCTTCGGCTGCCTCGATCTCACCAACCTGAGCTGGACGCAGTATCCGGCCATCATCGGAGCGTCGTCGCTGTCGTCGATGGCGCTGCGCACGGATGGCACTCCGTTCGTGTCGGGCAACTTCGCGGCGGGGGAGTCGCAGCAGATCGCATTCTGGAACGGCGAAAGTTGGAGCGGGATCGGCACCGGCGTGGTGGGCACGGTCTCGAAGCTGACCGCGACGCCGTCTGGCGGCATGCTCGTTGGCGGGATGTTCGATCGCGTGGGCGGCACGATCGACGCACGCAACATCGCGCGCACCGACGGAGCTTCGTGGTCCGCGTTCAACGCGGGTTTCAACGCGGCCCCGATCTCGGGCGCGGCGCTTCCTGACGGAAGCCTCGCGATCGGCGGAGGCTTCACGGCGATCGGCGCGCTGCCAGCGAACCGCGTCGTGCGCTGGGACGGTTCGGCGTTCTCGGCGCTTGGCTCGGGCATGGACGGCAGCGTGTCGACGATCGCGTCGGTGCCGGGCGGCGTCGTCGCGGGAGGCAGCTTCACGACGGCAGGTGGTGCGGCGGCAAGCCGGATCGCCCGCTGGAACGGCACCGCGTGGCTTCCGATGGGCTCGGGCATGAACAACGGCGTGTTCGCGGCGACCGGGCTGTTTCCGAGCGGCGACATCGTCGCGGGCGGCAGTTTCACGACCGCGGGTGGCGTGGCGGCAAGCCGGATCGCCCGCTGGAACGGCAGCGCGTGGCTTCCGCTCGGATCGGGGATGGACGCCAGCGTCTGGGCGGTCACGCAGCTTCCCAATGGCGACATCGTGGCGGGCGGCGAGTTCACCACCGCGGGTGGTGCGAAGTGCCGGCGGGTCGCGCGCTGGAACGGAAGCGCGTGGCTCCCGCTTGGTTCTGGCTTGGATTCGACGGTGTACGCGCTGCTCGCGCTTCCGAACGGGCGGCTGGTGGCGGGCTGCAGGCGTTTCACACCGACCGGAGCGACGGCGATCACCGTGATGCTCTGGGATGGTTCGTCGTGGTCGGCGCTCGGCACGGGAACGACGGGTGACGCGCGAAGCCTGGCGTTCACTGCGAATCCCGTGTCGCCGATCGGATACGACATCTTCGTCGGCGGATCCTTCTCGACCGCGGGAGGCGTCGGCACGGGCGTCGTCGCCCGCTGGAACGGCACCGCGTGGTCGTCGATCG
>JBJTOV010000180.1:0-2929 GCA_046074745.1 Planctomycetota bacterium
TGATGAACATCCTGAACGGCGGCAAGCACGCCGACTCGACCGTCGACATGCAGGAGTTCATGATCCAGCCGTGGGGCTTCGAGAAATTCGAGGACGCGCTCCGCTGCGGCGTCGAGTGCTACCACGGCCTGAAGAAGGCGCTGCACGACAAGCACCTCTCGACCGCCGTCGGCGACGAGGGCGGCTTCGCGCCCAACCTGAGGTCGAACGAGGAGGCGCTCGAACTGATCGCGATCGCGGTCGAGAAGTCGGGCTACAAGCTGGGCGAGCAGGTGTTCATCGCGCTCGACCCCGCGATGAGCGAGCTCTCGAACGAGGCGAAGGCGAAGGGCAAGTCGGGCTACTGCTTCTTCAAGTCGAACCCCGACCGCATCGCCACCAGCGACGAGGTGATCGACATGTGGGCCTCCTGGTGCGCGAAGTATCCGATCGTTTCGATCGAAGACGGCCTTGCCGAGGACGACTGGGCGGGCTGGCGGCGGCTCACCGAGCGCCTGGGTTCGAAGGTGCAGCTCGTCGGCGACGATCTCTTCGTCACCAACTCGAAGTTCCTCGCGCGCGGCATCGCCGAGAAGTGCGGCAACGCGATCCTGGTGAAGGTGAACCAGATCGGCACGCTCAGCGAGACCTTCGCCGCCGTGAACCTGGCGCACCGCTCGGGCTACCGCGCGATCCTGTCGCACCGCTCGGGCGAGACCGAGGACTCGACCATCGCCGACATCGCGGTGGCGACGAACTGCGGCCAGATCAAGACGGGCGCGCCGTGCCGCTCCGACCGCAACGCGAAGTACAACCAGCTGCTGCGGATCGCCGAGGAGCTGGGCGCGACCGCGCAGCTCGGCCGTCGGCGCTGACGCGCGGCGGGTCAGCCCGCCTGCGTCGGCTCGTGCAGCGCGTGCAGGAGACGCGCGCGGGAGGCCACCGCGCGGTCGACCGCATTCGCGAGCGAGGCGCCTTCGATCGCGCCCCGACCTGCGATGAGCCGGCGCCTGAGCGCCGCGAGCACGGCCGTGCGCAGCGCGGCATCGGTCGCCGTCTCGTCGACGGTCGACGCGACCTCCGCCGCGAACAGATCGTCGCGCCGCATGAACCGCACGGCCTCGTCGCGGAGCGCCATCGCGGCCTCGGTGAACTCCTCGCCGGCATGCCGCGTCGCATGCGCGGGCGAGATCCGGTCGAGGATTCCGTTCAGGAGGCCCCGTCGGGGCGCGGGCACGGCCGCCGCGCCGTCTGGCGACACATACGCGGCGCGGATCTCGAGGATGTCGGCCAGTTCGTCGCGCATGCCGTCGATCGAGGCGGGCAGGCGGCAGGCGGCGCACGGCTCGCCCGCATCGTCGACGCGCGTCTCGCACCACGGGCAGGTCGGCCGCGACCGAGCCCGCGCGCGTGGCACCAGGCGCGACCCGTCGTGCAGGGTGAACGCGCACGCCCCCGCATGGCCCGCGGGGCCGAGGCCGATCTCGTCGTCGGGCTCGATGGCGTGCGCCGCCGCAAGCCGCGCACCGTTCACGAATGTTCCGTTCTTCGACTGGAGGTCCTCGATCATCCAGCGGCCATCCTGCGCGTAGAGCCGCGCATGGCGCCCCGACACGAGCGCATCGGCGCGGTCGTCAAGCCGCAGGTCGCAATGCGACGAGCGGCCGAGCACGGCCTCGGCGCCGAGCAGCGAGAACTCGGTGCCGAGCAGGCTGCCTGCGACGAAGCGGATGCGGGTGGGTTGCGGCGCAGGGGGGTGATCGAGTGGTTCGTCCATGACCGTTCTCGCGGACTCTCGTACCCGAAGCGTCGTGCATGCGGCCGCCCTGCACGGAATTCCGCGCGTGCGCTCAGCCCTCTGCGTCCGACGCCCCGAACCCCGAGTCCTCGAGCGCCCGCTGCAGCTTCGCCTTGGCGAACTTCCAGTCGTTGAACACGCTGCGCTCGCTGCATCCGAGCGCGGCCGCGATCTGCTTCATCGACATGCCCTGCAGGATGCGCATGCGCACCACATCGGCCATGCGCGCGTCGCTCTCGCCCAGCCGGTCGAGCAGCCCCGCGAAGGTCGTGCGTTCGTCGTCGCTCAGGGCGGGCAGATGGCCGTCGTCGGCCGGGTCGCTCTCGCCGAGGCCGCCCGCGCGCTGCCCGCCGCCGCGCTTCAGGCGCTTGCGCCCGCGCTGGTGGTCGATCAGCACGCGCTCGAGCGTGTTGGCCGCGATCTGGAACAGGTGGTCGCGGTCGTTGTACACGATGGCGTTCTGGCCCTTCTTGAGGCGCATGTACGCCTCGTTGACCAGCGCGGTGCGCTGCAGCGTGTGGTTCGCGCGCTTGTGGAAGAGCACCTCGGCAAGGTCGCGCAGCTCCTTCTCGAACGACACGAACATCCGGTCGAACTCGGCGGGGTCGCGCGGCTCGGGCGGCTCGGTAGCGGGCGGCTGTGGCTCGTGTGGCTCCTGTCGTTCATGTCGCTCATGGTCCGTCATGGCGCCTCCTCGGGCGTTCAGCATACGGGCGGAGGCGGGGCGACTGAAACGCGGATGTCGGGGCATGGCGCTTGCAGCGGCTGCGTTTCAGGGCTCTACTAGCGGCCTGTTTCCGGCGGGTTCCATGAGCGCTGATGTGCCTGCGACAACTTCGGGAGGCGGCGAGTCCGATTCCGTCGGTTTCGACACGCTGTACCGCAGGCTGCGGTCGATCTGCGGCCGCCGGCTGTCCGCCGAAAGCATCGATCACACGCTGCAGGCGACCGCCCTTGCCAACGAGGTGTGGCTCCGTCTGCACGAGCTCGACCCCGCGGCTGCGGCCAACCCGGGCAAGTCGACGCGCTGGTTCGTGGCGAACGCCGTCGTGGCCATCAGGCAGGTGCTGATCGACATGCGCGGCGCAGGCTGCGCCTGAAGCGTGGCGGCGGCCGGACCAAGGTGGAGCTCGGCGACGGCGGCGGGGCGGC